>NZ_JAOARI010000008.1 GCF_025210605.1 Halodesulfovibrio sp.
AGCTGATCTCTAAATCAATCCGATTCGCTATTTAATTGTCAAAGAGTTTCAAAGCGACGACAAAAGACCAGTTGTCTTCCGAAGTGCGAAAAGCGTTTTGCCTTATCCCGCTTCAGGAGTCAACCTCTTTTTTAACTTTTTTTTAAAGAAGTTGTCTTTCGTTTTGCATCGTTACTTGAAAATGAACAAGCTGCTCGGTGTCGCCCTGTCTGGGCTGCTCCGTTGCAGCGAGAGACGTTCTATGCAAACGGCACCTTCCCGTCAACAACTTTTTTACTTTTTTTTGATTCTTTTTCAAAAAACCCACAGCCACTTACACCCCATTTCCCCCAAAGCCCTTGTCGCAGAACAGTTTCTGGCAAAAAGATATGTCTTCAATGGCGCTGCCGCAGGCTTTCAGGTGTCTCCGACGGCGCTGCCGCGGGCTTCAAGAACCTTTCTCGAAGAAAGGTTCTTAAAAATCTCCAAAGACTTTTACTCGCGAGGTCAGCACGTTTTTTACACCACCTCGCGGCTTACGCACCACTACCTTACTTAATTAAAGCGCTAAGCAAAAATCAAGCTCCCTCCAGTCAACGCTGAAACAAACTGTCGAAAAGAGGTAGCCCACTTAGTATCCCCCCTCAAAAAACATCCCCCTTAATCAGAATCAGGGAACACATGTTCATACAAAAGAAAGGGTGGAGTAAAAAACTCCACCCTTTCTTTATTCTTGTTCCATCCTTGAATAAGTCCTTTTGTTGTGAACTTATTCAACAGACTGACATAAAAAGAAATTTACCTAAACGGGGTCAAGGGGACGTGTCCCCTTGCGGGGGTGCAGGGGGCAGCGCCCGCCTGCCCGTCGGAGACACACCACCTTCGTTCACCTGCCCGTCGGAGACTCGCCGAAGGCTAAAAAAAAGAGCGAACCGCAATACGATTCGCTCTCTGCTACTATATATAGCTTCACCTAACCTTTGATGACACCGAAACCCGGAATATACAAATGTTGCTCAAACTTCTTCAGCAACCAGCCAGCGATGGTGACAAGAAACAAGTAGTATGCCCCGACAACCATAAAGGCTTCTGTAAAGCGGAAAGTGTGCGCTGCAATGCCGCGCGCTTCGCCTGTTAGTTCGATACATGTAATGATATACGCCAGCGATGAGTACTTGATGAGGTAGATTACCTCGTTACCACAACCTGGCAATGCCCTGCGGAACGCCTGCGGGACAACAATCCAAAGGACAGTCTGAATTTTACTCATACCTAGCGCAGCAGCTGCTTTGAGCTGTCCTTCGCGGATAGAAAGTAACGCACCGCGAATGTATTCAGAGTTATACGCGCCACTACAGAGAGTAAAACCGACAATGGCTGCTTGTTCCGGCTCCAAATAGATACCAAGCTTAGGCAGTCCATAATAAAGGATGAAAAGCTGTACCATGAGCGGAACACCGCGGAACAGCGCTGTATAAAAGTCCATCAACTTTTGCACAAGCCTGTTTCCGAAGACGCGACAGCAGCCAACCGCAATACCGAGAAGCTGCCCCATGATTGCGGACGGAACAATGAGCATTACGCTCATGAGCAGCCCCCTGTTTACAGCAGGAAGCAGTTGTTCTGTGTAAAATGGATCCACTAGTCAAGCTCCTCGCACATATCAGACAGCTTGTTACAGAAGTCAGCGGTACGTGTTCCTGAACCTTCTTTAAGAAGTGCTGTCGGAGAACCGTGTTCGATAATTTCGCCCTGCTGCATAAATACAATCTCATCCGCCAGTGCTCGCGCAAAATCCATCTGGTGGGTTGCCATAATCATGGTAAGCCCCTCTTTTGCAAGATCACGGATTACGGAAAGAACCTCACCCACTAATTCTGGATCAAGCGCAGAGGTCGGCTCATCAAGCAAAAGCACCTTTGGCTCCATGGCAAGCGCACGAGCAATTGCAACGCGCTGCTTCTGACCACCAGAAAGCTCAGCAGGATAAAGATCTCCTTTATCGGACAACCCTACCCGCTTAAGTTCTTTCTTCGCAATATCGGTTGCTTCCCGTTTGCTCATGCCTTTCACTTTACGGAGAGCAATGGAAACGTTGTCTACAGCGGTAAGGTGATCGAATAGGTTAAAGTCCTGAAAGATCATACCAACCTGCTGGCGGTATGCGTACAGCTCTTTTTTACTGCCGGTATCTACTACGTTACCTTCTAAAAGAATCTGTCCCTGCTCTGGAATAAGCAGGTAGTTAATACACTGCAAAAATGTAGATTTACCCGCACCGGACGGCCCGATGAGCACTTTGAGTTCCCCGCGGTTAATATCGAGAGAAACTGATCGTAAAATTTCTTTCCCGCTAAGTGTCTTGCAAATTCCCTGCATCTGCAAAATAGGGGTGTTGTTCTCACTTGGCATGTATATATCCCTTACGTGGTATAGCCCGGAATACGGACTTTCTTTTCGAGAGTGAGCAGCAGCTTTACGCCCACCAAGGTAATAATAAAGTAAATTGCACCGGCAGTCATAAACAGGGTGAGATGTTCATAGGTTCTGGACGCAACAAAATGTGTGCGTGTGAACATATCCATTGCACCCACAACATACGCCAGCGCAGAGTCTTTAAGGATAATAGAAAATTCGTTGGACCATCCGGGAATAGACAACCGCAACGCCTGTGGAAGAATGATATTACAGACACCCTGCATGTCTGACATTCCCAACGCACGGGACGCTTTAAGCTGTCCTTGCGGTAAGGCTTCTATAGAGCCTCGGAAAATTTGTGACTGGTAGGCAGCACTCGTCATCCCCAATACTATGGATGTAGCTGCAAGAGCAGATAGGTTTAGTCCTAACAAATCGAAAATGCCGAAGTAAAAAAGGAACATGAGTGTCAGAATTGGCACTCCCCGGAAAAACCAGACATAGAGCCCGAGAATGAAGCGAACAAATCGCGGTCCGTAGACCAAACCAACTGCCATAGGAATACCCATGACTAGACCGAGGCTCATTGCGCCCCCGACTATACCCAACGTCACGAGTGCACCTTGTAATATATATGGCAGTGCATCTAAAATTACTGCTAACTGTTCTAGCATATACTATCGGACAAACATTCCGTTCGTCCTTCCTCCTTCGATGTGCGGTAGCACGCAATAAAAAAGCTGAGAGCGTTTTAATGGAACACGCTCTCAGCTGAAACAGTATCTATATTAAGAGCCTACAAGCCAATTAGTGCTTGCCACCCTTCAGATGCTTTTCTTTGAGAACTTCCCAATAAGGATCAGCTTTCAGCATTTTGATACCTTTGTTGATCAATTCAAGAAGCTCTGGATTATCTTTATTGATAGCAACACCAAAGTCTTCATGATCGCCGAAAGTGTCAATAACAGCCAATGGCAGTCCACGACCAATTGCATCGTTAACAGGAGCAGCATCCATTGCTACAGCCTGAATACGACCATTCATAACATCCTGAAATGCAAGCGGAGCAGAGTCGTAGAACTTCAAAGTAAAGTTCCAGCCTTCTTTAGCCATGTGTTCTTTAAGCCATTCAACCTGCGGGGTGCCGGACTGCACACCGAGACGTACTTTATCGTGCTGTATTTTGTCTACAGTAAGACCGGAACCTTTTTTAGCAGCGTAGACATTTGCAACAGTGTAGTACGGCATGGAGAAATTCACTTTTGCAGCGCGTTCTGGAGTAATGGTCATGCCGGAGTAAACCATATCGATTTTATTTGAGAGCACGCTCTGTACGATAGTTGACCATTCCATAGGCTTATGAACAACCTGAAAACCGAGTTTTTTTGCAATCCAATTTAAAGAATCGACATCAAAACCGGCTGGTTCACCATTTTTGTCAACATACGCAAAAGGAGGGTAGTTTGCATCAATACCGTTAATATAGGTTTTTTCTGCAAATGCTCCTGTGCCGAACATTAAAACCAAACCAAGTGCTGCAATAAGCAGACGTGTTGTTCTAAGCATTTTGTTCTTCCTTCTAGCAAGATAGGTAGCAACATAAACAAACGGCATTTCCATACCATTTGCTTTCCCTAATAACCCACAACTATCTTGGCTAGCAGAAAGTAGCCCTAGTCGCAACTACCAAATTAGACAATTTTGCAAAATCAAGGCGTTGCGCATATTGAGATGCTTCAGAATGCCCCTTGTTACCCACAACCTCTTCTGACTTTTATAAAAATGACAACGATCACACGGTAGGCATAATGTATAACAGACTCTAAATCCCAGCCATGTCCCTTTTTTAAGCGGTTGCCCCAGTAGAGGCAACTCTTTTACAATGACCGCACTAGTATTTATTTTTAGTAGCATTCGCTGCATATAAAAAAGCCGCTGCATTCATAACACAGCGGCTTTTAGACCATCATCGTTTACTATATCAGGACTTTTTAAGTGCTTTCTTCAGTGTAAAGATAAATGCCGCACCCGTACCTTTTTCTTTGTCCACTGGTGATTCTACGCGAATATCACCACCGTATGATCGGATAATCCTGCGGCAAATTGCAAGCCCAAGTCCGGCACTACCGTCTTTTGCCACAGGCGATTCTTCATTTTCCAAACGATAAAAACGCTCGAAGATCCGGCTTTGACTTTCAGCTGGAATACCCGACCCTTCATCGCGAATGCTAAATGTCGCGATCCCGTTACGCAGCCGTAATCCAACAGCAACGGTTGAATTTTTAGGACTATACTTAATAGCGTTATCAATAAGATTTCGAAGAACTTCCGAAAGCCCGCCAGCATCAGCAATCACATGAATATCGTAATGATCCACATACGATTCCAGCGTTATGCCTTTCTCATCAGCTGCCGGAATCATATCCCGCACAGTCTGCTCTAAAACTTCTTCTGCATCTACAGAGGTAAGCTGACTGCTCGCCTTAATATGCTGCGAACGAGCAAGAACAAGTAAAGAATTTACCATTTTTGTCATATGGTCAGCATTGCGTAAAATTATCGTGAGAAACTTTACTGCGGTAGAATGCGGAGTTTCAGGTGCATCAATAAGTGTCTCTGCGTATCCTTTAATACTTGTAAGAGGCGTCTTGAGTTCGTGCGAAACATTCGCCACAAAATCTCGGCGAACACACTCAAGCTGCTCACGCTCACTGACATCATGGAACACAAGTACCATTTTGCGCGCTTCTTGACGGTCACGGAACGGTACAAGGTTAACGACAAGATACACAGATTCCGGCAACTCCAGGACTAAGCTGGCGTTTTTAGGAATAGGTGATGCAAGAATTTCATCCACAGCTTGCTGCAAATCCGGCTGCATAGTTGCTTCTATGACAGTCCGCCCTTCACAACCTTCAACACAGCCTAGCATTGCCATGAACGCCGCGTTGCAAGAGTGAATTCGTCCACGCTCATCAAGAACCATAACCCCTTCTGTCATGCCATCAAAAACAGCTTCCAGCCTGTTTTTTTGGTCAACTACCATGCGCAGATGCATTTCAATATTCTGCGCCATATCATTAATAGCAGATACTAAGGGCTCAAACTCGGTTCCCGGATATGTCCGGATTCGGCGTTGATACTGTCCAAGACCAATTGCCTGTGCGGCACTAGCCAACCTGCGAATCGAGATAAGAAACGGCCTTGTCACCAAAAAGCCGAACAGCACAGTACCAAAAGCAGTCAACGCAAAAACCCACAGCATGCCAGCCTCAAGACGGGTCAACCGTTCACTTGCTGAAGAAGCAGGGATTGCTACACGCATAATGCCAGCCGGAATAATGCCATGCTGCTTTTCCACACGCGCTGCATAAATCAGATCCTTCTCGATTGTTGTAGAAAAGCGAACCTCGACGCCGGTCTTACCCTCCAAGGCGGTGAGAACTTCCGGTCTGTCGGCATGGGAAGGGAGCAAATTAAGTTCTGCGAAGGGAACATTAGTATCCGCAATGACTTTTCCATCGACAATATATGTCACACGAACATTAAGCTGGCTTGCAAGCTCATTCAGCCACCCTGCAAACTCAGGGACTGAAGTAAACGTATGTTCGCGAGTCGTCCACGCCACGGTATTAAGATAGGTCACAGCTCTGGCTTTCGCATCACGCAAGATATCAGTGCGCAATGATGAATCGAAATAATAAAATGGTGGAACCAGTGCGACCATTAAAAGAAGAAACATGCCCGTTAAGAGCCTGTTACGGATAGAATAGTTGTTCATGGCATTTATTACCCGCTACGTTGTGGCAATTGTATGACTGTTATGTTACATCGCGAAAGTACGGTGCAGAATTGATTTTGACAATAGCATGACCTTATCTAACAGGCTAAAAGGTACCTGCTAGCCGTCAAATAAATTTAAACAATCGGAAACTCTAAACATATGGATATATATACTGTTTTCCTTGTACTGGCTGTATTAGCCGGTTTCATGATGGCATTCAACCTTGGTGCGAATGACGTTGCAAACTCAATGGCATCTGCTGTTGGTGCTAAAGCCATTACAGTAAAACAAGCTGTGCTTATTGCAGGTGTTCTTAACTTTGCAGGCGCAGTTTTTCTTGGTTCTCAGGTTACCAAGACTATCTCCAAGGGAATTATCAACCCCGAAATGATAACTGATCCTAAGATTCTTATGATCGGTATGTTCGCAGCGCTGCTATCCGCAGGGCTATGGGTTCTTGTTGCAACGCTCACAGCGCTTCCTGTTTCGTCCACACATTCTATTGTCGGGTCTATTCTCGGCTTCGGCTTTGTTGTCGGCGGACCGGAAGTTGTTAACTGGGGCAAACTGGGTTTTGTTGTTCTTTCCTGGATTATCTCACCACTTTTTGGTGCTGTTATCGCAGGATGTATTTTTGCATCAATCCGTAAGCGAATCCTCTTCCGTAGCCAAATGCTTATGCATGCACGCAAGTGGGCTCCATTCTGGATTGCTTTGACGTTTACACTGGTGTTTTTATCTTTCCTGTTCAAAACACCATTCGGCAAAAACCTGCACCTTACTTGGTGGGATGCACTCTACCTTGCGCCGATTGTAACTGCGATATTCTGGAGTATTTCCAGAATGTTTATTCATAAACTTATCCCTAATGTAGATGAAGAATCTGAAGCCGTTGAAGGACTGTTCCGTAAAATGCAGGTAGGTACATCCTGCTACGTTGCAGTTTCTCAAGGGGCTAACGATGTTGCAAACGCTATCGGTCCGGTAGCCGCCATCTACATGATTGCCCGAGATCACGCCCTGCTCAGCAGTGCAGAAGTGCCGCTATGGCTTCTTGTTGTCGGCGGACTCGGCATCACCCTTGGTATCTCTGTACTCGGTTATAAAGTTATGGAAACCGTGGGCAGTAAAATTACCACACTAAACAACACTCGTGGTTTTGCTGTTGATTTTGGCGCAGCGACCACAGTACTTATTGCTTCCAACCTCGGTATGCCAGTATCCACAACACACGCCTCTGTAGGCTCTATTGTCGGTGTTGGCGTCGCCCGTGGTTTTGGTACAGTTAACTTTAGAATTTTATTCAAAATCGTTCTCTACTGGGTACTCACTGTGCCAATTGCAGCACTGAGCAGTATCATTATATTCCAGTTACTTAGATGGACGATTATTTAAAGCTTTTACCGGTAGAATCTTAGGAGGAAACTGAAATGAAATTACGCGTTCCATTTTTTGGAATGTTATCCGACCGCACCCCTATGAGCGGCTTGCTCGAGCACTACGGGCAAATTGAAAAAGGCATGGGGCTTATCCATGAGTCCATGGAATGCTACATTACCGGCGGCGCATGTCGTGAGTTTTACTCCCTGCAACAGGAAGTGGATGAAGCAGAATACCATGCGGATAAAATTAAACGTAATATCCGTAACCACCTTCCGCACGGTTTATTTATGCCTGTGGATAAAACTCTGTTCATCAACTACACCCGCAGTCAGGACAACATTCTTGACTCCGGTCAAGAAGCACTCAACTGGTTAGGTATGCACCGCCTTGCCATTGAAGAAGATATGCAAAAACTGCTTCTTGATTACCTGTACGAAGTAGCTAAGACCATCGAACTCTTGAAAGATGCGCTCGAAGCAACCATTGATCTTGTGCAGGGAACTGCGGCTGTGAGTCGCCAGAAAACAAAAGAGCATTTCCGCGGCATTCGCGCTCAACAGCGTAACGTGTTTCGCATGAAACAAAATCTCATGGCGGAACTGTACGATCTCAATCGAGACTTCAAAGAAGTCTACCAGCTTATGAAGTTTGTAGACTGCCTCTTCGATATGAGTCACAACGCCGAAAATTGTAGCGACATGCTTCGTGCAATGATCGTTAGATAACCATTATGCCTGCGAGCCCTGATCGCAGGCATTTTTATTATATGCAACCATCCACACCATCCGTTTCTGTAGTTATGCCCGTATACAACGGAGCTAACGCACTCTCTACTGCTGTCGACAGCATCCTTGCCCAAACGTTTACCGATTTTGAATTCATTATTGTTGATGACGGGTCAACCGATTCAACACTCAAAATAATACAGGAATACATCGCACACGATGAGCGCGTGCGCGGTTTTACCATTCCACATTCAGGTGTAGCGACCGCAGCAAATGCCGGACTGTCCAAAGTACGCGCAAGACTCATCGCCCGTATGGATGCCGATGACTATTCCTTGCCTGAACGATTAAACCAGCAGGTTGCCTACCTACATGGACACCCTGAAATAGGTTTAGTTGGCACCCGCGTTACATTTGGTGGTGATAGAAACACCGCGGGTGGATATGCGCGATATGTTGACTGGACAAATACCCTGTTAACGCCTGACGACATCAGTATTCGCCGATTTCAGGAAGCCCCCTTTGCTCACCCAAGCACAATGTACAGAACGGAGCTTATCGAACGCTTCGGGGGATACAAGACAGGTAACTTACCGGAGGACTATGAACTCTGGCTCCGCTGGATGTCTCTAGGAGTTAAGGCCGCAAAACTGCCGCAAGAGCTTGTTGTCTGGAATGACCCGCCTAATCGTCTCTCACGCATTGGGGAGCAATGCAGCGTGGATAATTTCTACAAAATGAAATCGCCTTATCTAGCAGACTGGCTTCACAACAATGTTGCACCCGATAAAAAAATATACATCATTGGAGCAGGCAAAAGCAGCCGCCAGCGAGCCTTGCTGCTAGAGCAATATGGCGTTGTTATTTCTGGCTGGATCGATGTTGACCCAAAAAAGATAGGTAATGTTGTGCATGGCAAACGGGTTACAGGCAGAGAAACTCTGGAACAGGAAAATTGCTTTGCTGTTGCATACCTTGCTGGGCACGATGCCAACGAGCAACTCGAAGAATTTATGCAGGCTAAAGGATTCACCCTCGGCACAGATTACATCTTAGCCTCATAGCAACATTTTTTTATCCTGAAGTGTTATCGAGCGTAGTTAGCACTCTGCCAGGAACACACTCTTCCTTCTGATACGCTAAAAACATACTGAAATTTATTCACTCTTGATATCAAAAGCCTCAAGTGTAAAACGTGTCATTTCTAAGCTCTCTTCAAGAGCAATAACCACCTCTACATTCCACCATCAAGACACATCAACTGCATATCATCCAGAAAGACAAGCTTAGAGAATCCCCCCAGAGCAAAAGAAGACTCTTAAGGAAAGGAACAAAGAACACCTGCTAGCGTACTTGCTAAAGCATAGACCAAAAAAAAGACCGCGTTTCTTATGAAACGCGGTCTAGAAATAAATCTTGGCAGCGACCTACTTTCCCACAGGCTCCCCTGCAGTATCATCGGCGATGGTC
>NZ_JAOARI010000009.1 GCF_025210605.1 Halodesulfovibrio sp.
CTGCTGCGTAAATTTTTAATGGAGCGGGAAACGAGATTTGAACTCGCGACTCCAACCTTGGCAAGGTTGTACTCTACCACTGAGTTATTCCCGCTCGTAATGCTTTTCAGCAATGCAGTCAGCTTTTTAAGGAACTTTCTTGTTATAATCAAGTCCTAAATTATCTGCTGCGTAAATTTTTAATGGAGCGGGAAACGAGATTTGAACTCGCGACTCCAACCTTGGCAAGGTTGTACTCTACCACTGAGTTATTCCCGCTCGTTGCGTAGGAACTTGTTCGTCCCAACGGGTGAGGTGTATACGCAGAGGTTGCACACTGGTCAAGCAAAAAAGAGTTTTTTTTATTTTTTTCTGTAAATTGTCATTAAAGCGTTACTAAAATAGATTAGCACTCTTATGTAGTGAGTATGCGGGGATGGTGGGGCAATATATAATAAAGGATGCATGCTAAGGTAGAGTAGAAGGAAAATGCATTTGTCCGGTGGTATATATGATTAACTCCGGTAATGCGTTTGAGGTATTCAATAATCATGGTAACCTTGCCTTCTGAAGCTACATTTATCAGGATACAACGCAATTTTTCCAAACATATTATAACTCATAACGAGAGCTTTGCTTTTTGAGATATTTTAGTTTATTGGGTTGTTCTTCTTTTATGGTAATGCGCATACGACCACACTCTTGGCGTTATTTGCAGTGTAGTTTTGACCGTTATGAGAATGGCGGTCTCGGTTTAGAGATGCCGAGGAGGACATACATGGAACAGAAAGATCTTGATTACTTCCGTAAGCTTCTTAATGATATGCTCGAAGAAGCTCAGCAAAAAGGTGACGCAACTCTGGATGATCTGACAGACAACAGCGAAATGTTTGCAGATCCTGCAGACCGTGCAACCGCGGAATCTGATCGCGCGTTTACATTGCGTATTCGTGACCGTGAACGCAAGCTTATTAAAAAGATTCGTTCTGCTATTGCTCGTCTTGACGAGGGGTCTTTTGGCATTTGTGATGAATGTGGTGAAGACATCGGTATTGCACGACTTAAAGCACGTCCTGTTACTAAACTTTGCATTAATTGCAAAAGCAAACAGGAAGAGGACGAGCGCCAGCGCGCTGACTAGCAAACAATGGAAGCACATTTTTTTCGGCGGTTGTGCGTGGAACTTGCTGTGCATCTTACTGGTGCACGTATAGAGAAGTTCTTTGAGCCAGCACCCGATACAACTACAATAGTAATACACCGCACCGGCCGGAAACAGAATCTTCTGCTTCAGGCCGGTCGCCGTTTTCCCCTTCTTTTTCTCAGCGACAAACGTCCTGTTAATCCCGATAATCCTTCTGCAAAATCCATGTGGCTACGCAAGTATGCTGCCGGTAAACGACTGGGAGCACCTGTTGTAGACTGGAGTAACCGTCGCCTCGCTTTTCCGTTAACAACTACCCCGACAACGTGGCTTGTTCTTGATTTGTGCAATGGCGTAAGCATTGCCAAAGAAAAGCCGGAGTGGGGCGGATATGAGCCGGAATGGTGTGAGCCGGAAGACTTGCCGCAAGTACTCGCCAGTAGTGATGTGTGGAGCAAGTATCCGCAACTTACGCCTCCGTTGCGTAAAACGCTGGCAGCGCTTCTTCACGATGACCCTATGGATGCACAAGCACTTTTTGTTGATCTTGAATATGGATACGGCGTTGTAGCGACGGCGGAAGAGGTTAACGAGCTTGGCGAAGTGTATTTATATACTAAAGATGGTAAGCCTACAGATGCCTATGTGTGGCCATTGCCAGAGAGCCTGCTTGGAAAGCGTGAAGAGCAGCGGGTGGCAACGGCTCTTGAGGCTGCAACAGCCATTGGTGAGATGCGGCTGTTTGCTGAGCTTGCACAATCCCAAGCTGCGGCTGCTGCAAAACCTGTTCTTGCCGCATTAAAACGTACAAAAAAGACTCTTGCCAGATTGAATCAGGAAAAAGATCGGCTAGAGCGCATGATAGCTGGGCAGCAACATGCCGTACTGTTGCAGGCAAATTTGTGGCAGCTTGATGCAGATTCTAAGCTGTCTTCAATTACGCTTTCTGTGCCGGAAGGAATTGAAGGCATGGCGGCAGGGAGCAGCTGTACGATTAGCCTTGATCCACGCAAAACTATTCGTGAAAATATGGCGTTTATGTTTAAGCAGGCAAGGCGTGGCAAGCGCGGTATGGATATGCTTGCTGAGCGACGTCATGTTTTAGAAATGCAATATGCACGTCTTAAGAGTGGAGAAGAAGATGCACCTAAGTCACAGGCGATTAAGCCGTTGACAGGTGGTGCACTGAAGCGTCAGCAAAAGCGTCAGGCTAAAGATAAATTTATTCAGCGTTACAGAAGTTCTGATGGTTTTCTTATGTTGCGTGGGCGTAATGCGCAGGGGAACCATGAAATTTTAAATCGTGTTTCTTCGTATGACCTATGGTTTCATGCAGAAGACGGCCCGAGTGCACACCTTGTGTTGCACCTTGATTACCCGGATCAGCAAATTCCTGAGCAGACATTGCAGGAAGCTGCTATTTTAGTGGGGGTTAAGAGTTGGCAGCGTGAGGACGAGCAGGCAAGAGTTATGTTTGCACGAGTCAAGAACGTACGAAAAATAAAAGGCGCTGCTGCTGGTAAGGTTCGTGCAGAAGCAGAAGGTTCCGTTCTCGTAAAGCTCAACCCAGAGTTGGAAGAAACACTGAAGTCAAGCATATAGGTGTGCCTGCCATTGTGCCGACACACCTACAGACATGGTATAGATCAATGGCTATCGCGATAGAGGTAGGGGAGCAGAGCAGGTGATATGCTTGCAAAATAGCCCTCTATCCGAAAAAAGCTCCTTTTAATTCGTCCAGCAAATCTTTTATAGAGTCCTTAAGTTCAATCAGTAACTTTTGGGCTTTTGCAGTGCTTTCCTTCAGCGTATCTATTTCGTCTTGTAAATCTTTTTTGCAAAGAGTGTAATCGGTGGTGGATTCTGCCCGCTCCATAATGCGCTCTTGCTGTTCGTTAAGCGTCTCGACCATTTCTTCAGAGCGCTCCTGAGCTGATTCTACAAAGTCATTGAACGATGTAATGTCGTTAGCATTTGCTCGTTTGTTGAGAGCTACGAGTGCTTCTGTTGTCGCAGCAATAGATTTGGCAAGCAAGCGCGCGGTGGTTGCCAGTGGCTTTGCGTAGTCAATGCATTGGTCATCAGCAAAGGCAGGTTGGCTAAAGCACAGCATACATGTGCATATGAAGGCAAAAAAAGCGGTGGCAAAACATTTCATGGTGAACTCCTGTACGTACTATCCCGTGAAAATAGTATTATGAAATAGTACAGCGTTGCTGCGTTGTCATTCTAGTATTGTTTTTGTGCTAATTATATAAAAACCCCTCTGAAGCGCTGCCTCAGAGGGGTTTTGTGTTCGATAGAAACAGGGCAGCTTACATTGCGTCGCCTGCATCAAGTTCGTCGATCTGTTGTTCAATTGCGTCTTGCAGCTCTTTAGGCAGACCTTCCATGTCCACGTTGAGGAAGCCTCGAACGATGGTGGAGGTCGCTTCGTCTTCATCAAGACCGCGAGCCATCAAGTATTCAATTTCTTCTTGTGCAATTTTACCTACAGCAGCTTCGTGCGAAAGTTCTACGCCGTCCTGATCGGAATCAAGTTCAGGGATTGCGTGGATGCGACCGCCGCCGAGGATAAGACCTTTACACTCAAGGTGACCACGGGCAGGAACAGACTCTGCACCAATGTAACCACGGTTGATAATAGTACCACCTGTGGTGAGTGTGCGTGCGATGATTTCTGCGCGAGTATTTGGAGCCTGCATTTCAATGCGGTTACCGCAGTCGATGTAGGAACCTTCCGGTGCAACGATTACAGAGTTGAATCGTGCTACGGAGTTTTCGCCTTTGAGGGTAAGTTTAGGGTACATCTGCAAGTCTTTTACAGGCTTGAGCAGAACGTAGTTGCTAAGGAATACCGCGTCTTCTTCGAGAACACCGGCAGAGCGTGGACGTACAGCTGTATCAACGCTCCAGTTGTGAATCATAGTAAAGGTGAGCTTGCCGCCTTTGTGAACGTAAAATTCGGAGATGCCGAGGTGAGCAGATTCTTTAGCGCCGTGTGCTGTTGCACAGCCGGAGATAATGTGAAGCTCTGCGCCTTCTTCAACAACAACGATGTTGTGCACGTTCTGGGAGATTCCAGCCTTGTCGATAAACAGACATGACTGAACAGGCTCAGTAATTTTTGTTCCTGCTTTAGCACGGATAAAGTAGCCGCCATGCAGGTTTTCAGCAGTTGCTTTGGTAAATTCGTCTTTATCTTTGTCAACAAGCTGCCAGTAGTAATCTGGAAGACCGTCAAATTTATCAAGCGCTTCTTTGATGTCCATAACTTCAAGACCTTCACGGTGGGTCTTGCAGTGAACACCGGAGTGGTTCAAGTGCATGAATGCACCGGAGTCACTTGGATTCTCAACATCTATGCCAGCAAATAACAGGCGTTCTTTATCTTCAGCAGAAAAGCCGGAGAAGTCTTCGATAGTAGTTTCGGTAGCACCATCAGTACGGTACTGGGAGAGATCAAGTTTTTTCATGTCTAGGAAGCCTCGTTAAAGCTGGAGAGATCAAGAATCTCGCCGGTTTCAGCAGAAAGACAACGCAGACATTCCTGATAACCGTGGTTGGAAATATGATCGAGAATGTCACGCGGGTTCGCTTCACAACACAGCTTACCGTTGTACATTACCTGACCGCGGTCTGCATTTACGTATTCGAGAATGTGACCTGTGTGGGTAATAATAAGACCGGAAGTGTTAGAACGCTGAATTGCCTTTTTCATGGTGCAGCCTTGAGCAAGACCGTCCAGCAGGTTGCGTGCAGTCTTGCCGATAAGAGCCATGTTCTCAAGGTCAACGCCGGATTCCGGTTCGTCAAATAAAATCAGATCAGGACGCTGTGCCATCAGCTGAAGCATTTCAGAGCGCTTTATTTCGCCGCCGGAGAATCCAGCGTTGATGTCGCGATCAAGGAAATTGCTGAAGTTAACTTTCTGAGCGAGTGCTTCAACGTCAACTTCGCGTCCTTGTCCGCACATGCGTACAAGGTGGCTTGTTTTGAGACCATGAATTGTAGGAGGGCGCTGGAAGGACATACCGATGCCGAGGCGGGCACGTTCATACATAGGAGCGTATGTGATGTCCTGACCCTTATAAATGATCTGACCTTCAGTCACTGTGTAGTTTCCGAAGCCCATCAGAGTCATGAGCAGCGTTGTTTTACCGGAGCCGTTCGGGCCAAACAAAATAAACGTTTCACCGTCTTCGATAACGAGGTCGATTCCTTTCAATACCTCTTTATCACCGATGTTAACGTGAAGGTTTTTAATTTCAAGCATGGGAGAACCGTCCTTACGGGATTCTTTTTCAGTCACGTCAAGTGTAACTGGACGTCCAGTTATGAGGCATCAATCGGCTCAAGTCAATCGTGTTTTCAATACTGAATGATCGCAAAAGGTTGGTGAGTGGTAGCTTATCACTTTTTAGGGGTACGAAAATCACTCGGTTTTGGGAGGATAAGTTGCGGGCGAACCGGAGGGGTTCCTTCCGGTACTGTGCAGTAATAGCATCGATCTTTTTTGCGGAAAAAAGGCAGCAGAATAAAACCGCAGGCAAAGCCTCCTGCGTGTGCCCACCATGCAACAGCAGAACTGCCATGTCCGCTTAATGTGGCTATGCCGAAGATAATCTGCATGGCAACCCAAAGCAGTAGAAAGAACACTGCGGGTAGGTTGAAGAAAAAAGGGATGATGACGACTGGAATGAGTGTAAGAACTTTTGCATGCGGATATAATAGAAAGTATGCCCCCATAACGCCTGCAATGGCTCCAGATGCCCCGACGACAGGGGTAGTACTGGACGGGTTGAACATAATATTAACCCCTATGGCGACAATGCCGCAGGTAATATAGAACAAAAGAAAGCGCAGTGGTCCCATAACGTCTTCAATATTGTCACCGAATATCCACAGAAACCACATATTGAAAATGAGATGCATCCATCCGCCGTGAATAAACAAGTGCGTGATGAAAACATATTCTGCATCAGGAGGAAAATGCATGCGCGCTGCCCACGCCGTGTTTGTAAAACGGGCAGGGACAACGCCGTACAGATAAAAAAACTCTGTCAGGCGCGGTTCAGATAATATTTGTTCAAATAAAAAAACAAAAGAACATGCTGTAATTATGGCATAAAGCATGTATGGCTTATGGACACGCGGGATAGAGTCATGGAGTGGAATCATGCCTAACGATAAACCAATCTTGTAATGCTGCCTAGTACAATCACCTTTTTGTAGAAAGAATCAAAAAGCATTAAAATTCACTGCGGCTCAGTAAAAAAGGTTGTAATAAAAAGCATCTAAGGAGTTGAGGAAAAAATATTATGCAGTTACAATGGATTAGTGCTTTGATATTCTAGTAAAATTATGTACAAGGTTCTGTAATGTAACAAAAAAGTGAAAAACGTACAGTCACGATAGAAAGTCCGTTTTTTTTATAACTTTTTATTTGTAGTTTCGATACCGCGCGAAACTGCGCAATAGATTACCTATTGTAGCGGTTATGTATTTGAAAAAAGATGCTTGTTTGTACCGGACAATTGTCGTGCAGTTATCATAAGTAATATGACGGGGGTAAGGACACAATGAAACGCTTTTTACTGTGTCTCATACTAGCGCTAAGCGCTTGCAGCTATTCATTGGATGCAAGGGCTGAATCGCTTGTCGTCGGGTTAATGAATGTAGATAGACCGCCATATTTTTGGAAAGATGACGCCGGAGGTTACCAAGGAATATTTATAGATATTTTGCACGAATTGAAAAAAGAAACCGGAATTCATTTTATTTACAAAGCGCTGCCAATGGCTCGTCTGCGGTTGTATATGGTTGTGGGCAAGGTAGATGTTGAAATGGGTATAGATCCCCAGTGGCGCACTGCTCGGAATGAAGCGGAATCTTCCATTTATTCTGAACCGTTTATGGAATCGAAAGAAGTATATGTAATTGGCGCTTCAAAGGGCAATTTTGATTACGCAAGGAATGTGCCTTCTGCAGGAAAATTTTGTGGTGTTCTTGGGTTCAATAAACCAAAGTTTGTTGGCGAAACGTATCGTCAGGCTCTTTTGTCTGAGGCGCAATTGCTTAAAATGATAAATAAAAATAGATGTGACTACACGGTGATGCCATACGACGCATTTCGTTATCTGAAAGAAGGGCAAATTTATAACCTCACGACCTCAAAGCCGATTGCAACATATAAATTGCGAATGCGATTGCATAAGCAAAAAGCGGAGTTGTTGCCAAGAGTTGATGCAGCACTAGCCAGAATGAAAAAAGATGGAAGGCTGGCAGCACTGTTACAGAAATATAATTAATTATTCCAATAGATAAAAAGAATTACAAGCTCTCAATTTTGAGACCTTATAGTAATGTGCATGGGAACAATTCGAGGTAGTGTTTTGGGGTCATTCGCTTCCTAGATTGTCCAGATTATGTACTGTAGTTGCAGTGAAAGCAGGACTCACGAGTGGGTGGAACGTTGAAAAAATTTCTACAGAATGTGTTTTGGTTGCTGATGGTATCCGTTCTTTTGGTAGCGGCGGTTCCTACGGCATATGCCAGCCCGGATGAAGCATATGCAAGATCAGGTCAGAATGGCTCTGAACTTGCGACAGAATTATCGCATTTGAGTGCGGTTTTTTTATATAATCTTGATAAAATCCAGCTTGAAGGGACACTTTCTGTAATTATTAAACGAACGCCCGCAATCAAAGCCTTACGTGTAGTAGACACTATTACCGGTGAATCTTTTTTTACGTATTATAGAGCGCGCAGACATCATGTTTTCAATGAAAAAATTCCTCTTATAGCAGAACAGTATCCTAAATATACTTCGTCAATTTTTTACGATGATACCATTATCGGGCGCCTTGAGTTGTTTTATGACGATCCAACGATGGTGCGGAAGGGTAAAAGAGATGTTTGGCTGACGAATAATGAGCAGCAATGGCTTGAAGAGCACCCCGTAGTCACAGTTGGAATTGAGCAGATTCCTCCATTCAACTACTTTACTCAAGGGGAACAGCCTAAAGGTATTATCGTAGATTTAATACAAAAAATTTCCGAACGCGTGCCTGTCCGCTTCGAATTTAGAGGGGGAGAATTCGCTGAAATTTTGCGGAAGTATGAGCATGGTGAAATCGATCTGCTTCCTAACCTTTATTACCATTCATCACGCGACTCTCTTGGTAACTTTTCCACTCCGTTTATGAGTGTCCGAGATTTTATGTTTGTTCGGCAAGATGATGAAAGAATAACAAAGATTAGTGACTTACGTGGGAAAAAGGTTGCAATAGTCAAAGGGTACTTAATGGAAAAGGTACTCGCGAAGCGATATCCAAGTATACAAGTCGTTACTACGCCTACTCTTGTGGACTCTATAGCGGCACTTTTGAATCATGAAGTAGATGCACTGATTGATGCTCATATGTCAGTGTTGTACGCCCAAAAAGAGAATAGCTTGACTGGATTAAAAGCTATTTCACAGAATGAATTTCCCTCACAGTCGCTACACTTTGTTACCAGAAAGCATGAACCTTACCTGCACTCGATTCTGCAAAAAGCGTTAAATTCAATTACTGAAGCAGAAAAAGATGAAATAACGAAACACTATATTCTAGCGCAAAGTGTAATATCGCACAGGCAAAAAGTAGAAAAGACACTGGAAAAGAATGTAGCGTTGCTTACTATTCTTTTTCTTTTCTTGTTACTTGTGCTGTTTCATATCGTCCGCATGCTCAATAAAAGTTTCAAAGAGGACGAAGGGCTGGCTTTCGGGTCAAATAAATTCGCTCAGCTGTTGTTGCTTGCTATCGGAATGTTTGTCCTTTTTTGTTCTGGAACGTCGTGGTTTATTTTAGATCAAAGTAAAAAAGATATTCTGCGTAAAGAAGAATATTCTTTAGACCTCAGCTTGGAGGCAACTGAAGCACGCTTGCTGCGTATGGTAGATGTACATTCGCGAATGTTGCAATATTTAGCTGGCAGGGCAGAGTTTTTTTCTATTGTTGAGGAGGTAATGAACTCCGTTTCTGATAAAAACTCTTTGAGACATCAGCAAGCCTTAGCAAGCCTGAAAGGCTACTGGAGTGAATACCGCGCGCTTTCTGGCGATCAGGGACGTGTTTTGTTGTCCACTACAGGTGATGTAATTATGGGTGCTGGAGTGTGTGAGGGAGGAAACCTTGCAGATAAGCACCCTAAGCTGTTTGAAAGTGCCTTGAAAGGGCAAACAGTGTTTGTGCCGCCTTGCTACTTTAGAGATCCGGTTACAGGGAACAGTAGCCGTGGAATGTATTTGCTGATTCCTGTTATGGACGAACAGCGTAAGCCTGTTGCGGTTATTGCTGCGTTGCTGGATGTAGATGAAAATTTTCATTTATCAATTAAAGAAGGTAGCGTTGAGCAGCACGGGGAAATGTTTGTTGTAAATGCACAAGGCAATATATTGTATGAACATCGTGCATCTAAAAGCGCAGTAGAAATCGACGACGCTAATACTCACTTAAATGCCTTTATCAATGTGAATGTACCGTTTGTAATTAATTCAATGTCTAGTGTTGAAGTGCAAGATGGAATGCGTCTTGTGAAGTATAGGAATTACAAAGGAGAACAGGTTTACGGACTTGCCCGCTGGATTGGGGGGATGGAAATAGGGCTGGTGACCGAAGTTAAGGTTAACGAAGTTCTGGAGCAGTATTTCCGCTTTAAAAATAGCGTTATCACCATGATGATACTGATGCTGTCGTTTACCATTCCTTCGATTCTTTTCACGTTGAGTATCGGCAGAAAGGCAAACCGGAGTCTATTGGAGGCAAAGGAAGAGCTTGAACACAAGGTGCTTGAGCGGACGCAGGATTTGAGGCAGCTGGAAAAACAGTGGCGTCTTATATTAACTTCAGTAGGGCAGGGGTTAGTGGGACTCAACACCGACGGTGAAGTTATTTTTGCCAATGATGCTGCTTCATCATTGTTAGGGTATTCGCATGATGAAATCACCGGAAAGAAAATATTCGAGATGGTGCTGGTTAATGCGGATTCTAAAAAAAGTTCAGGGCTTGTAACATCACCAATTTATCAAGCATTGTACACAGGGCACACAAGTACTCATCAGAATGAATTTTTTAAGGCAAAATCGGGACATGTATTCCCTGTAGAATACACTTGTCGCTCTATAATTAATGAAGAAGAAATCCAAGGTTGTGTAGTTGTTTTCACCGATATTACACTGCGCAAGCGAATGGAGCAGGAATTAGAGTCGGCACGAATTACAGCAGAAGAAGCCTCTAATGCCAAAAGTGAGTTTCTGGCAAACATGAGCCATGAAATTCGTACGCCTATGAACGCGATTCTCGGCATGTCGCACCTTGCGTTGCAATCTGATTTAAATGGAAGGCAGCGGAATTTTATAGAAAAAGTACACCGCGCAGCATATTCTTTGTTGGGAATTATCAACGATATTCTAGACTTTTCCAAAATTGAAGCTGGCAAAATGCAGATCGAAGGTGTGCCGTTTTATCTGGATGACGTCATGCAGGATGTTGCAGGCGTGGTGGGATTAAATGCCGAAGAAAAAGGGCTTGAGCTGCTTTTCAAAATTAACCCCGCTGTTCCTCTGAAGATGATTGGTGACCCGTTACGACTGACACAGATATTAATCAACCTTGGTAATAATGCTGTGAAGTTTACGGAAGAAGGTGAGATTGTCGTTAGCATTGATGTGGTAAAAGTTGATGGTGCTGACTTGGAACTCCTTTTTTCCGTGAAAGACACTGGCATAGGAATGACGCAAGAGCAGATTTACAAGCTGTTCAAGTCGTTTTCACAAGGTGACACTTCAACAACCCGTCGATACGGTGGAACGGGCTTAGGGCTTGTTATATCCCGCAGGTTGGCACAACTCATGGGGGGAGAAATCTGGGTTGACAGTAATTACAGAGAAGGTGCGACTTTTTCCTTTAATGTTTTGCTTACCTTAGATGAAGATAGTGCTGTGCAGGAGCCTGTACTGCTTTCTAACGGCTCACGAGTTCTTGTAGTGGATGACAGTAAAACCTCTCGGGAAATTTTAAGCTCTATGCTTACGGAGGCAGGGTTCGTAGTAGATGCTGTCGCCTGCGGTAAAGAAGCTGTTAAGCTTGTCCGCGAGTCTGTTAAAGCAGAGCAATATGAAACTATTTTCCTAGACTGGCGGATGCCGGATATGGACGGTGTGACAACGGCAACGCTGATTAAAGAAGAGTACAACGGCGGTATATGTCCTGACCTTGTGATGGTGACTGCGTTTGGTCGTGAAGTTGCGGCGGATGCTGCTGAGCAAGGTATTATTAACGCGTGTGTCACAAAACCGTTGACGAAAAATTCTCTGCTACAAACTCTTTCTTCAATAAAAGGTGTACCTAATGTTGTTGACGAACACAGTACAGGGCGTCGAAATGCTATCGATGCCGCGTTACGGAAGTTAGCAGGAGCAAAAATTCTGCTGGTTGAAGATAATGAGGTTAATCAGGAGCTTGCTGTTGAATTGCTTGAAACCAACGGTATGAGTGTTTCGGTTGCGGCAAACGGGCAGGAAGCCATTGATATTTTGAATGATAATACATTTGACGGTGTTTTGATGGATTGTCAGATGCCTGTGATGGACGGGTATAAAGCGACACAAACCTTACGTGAAGATGCTAGATTTGCAGAATTGCCAATACTGGCAATGACTGCAAACGCTATGGTTTCTGATAGAGAAAAGGCTCTTGCGGTAGGAATGAACGACCACATTGCTAAGCCGCTCGAACTTGTAGATATGTTTAGCAAAATGGCGCGATGGATTACTCCTGAAAATTCAACGGCTGCTCCTGTACGCGGTGAGTATGCAGATGAAGAATTACCAGAAATTCATGGTGTTGATTTTGAAAAAGGGTTGAGTGTTTGTCAGCAGAATAAGGCATTGCTTCGCCGGTTACTGATTCGTTTTGCAGAAACACAGGCAGATTTTAGCGTAGAAATTAATGAGTCTTTGCAAAATGGAGATATTGAAGCCGTAAGCAGACAAGCTCATACCTTGAAGGGCGTTGCCGCCAATATCGGTGCGACAAAAATTCAGGAGCTGGCAGCAGAGCTGGAGTCTGGCATTCAGGAAGAGCAGGCACTTGCAATGCAGCGCCATTTGATAAACGCGCTGGGAAGTGTGTTGGCTGTAACAGTCACAGATATTCGGAATAAACTTGTACTGGCTCCGGTTGTGTCTGAAATTCCATTATCGAATGAAGTGTTAAAAGAAGAACTGTTGCAACTACGAGCTTTGCTTGCAGATGATGATACTGATGCTGTTGATATGATTGAGGAGATTCAACGTCATATGGAAGGAGCGCCTGATCTGCAAGAAGTGGTTCGCAGTATGGCAGAGATGGTTCGGGATTATGATTTTGAGAGTGCTCTTACTCTATTGGAACAGCTCGAAATAGATGTTAATGAGCTTTCCGCATAGTAAAAAAACGTTGTTTGTGTAAAAAAAATGGAGAAAATGGACAAATTTCCCTTGAAAAGGGAATAAAATTATATATCAATCAGTTTTACAACATAAAAGCGTGCCGCTTTTGGTTTGGTATGAACGTAGATAGGCATAGGGGCTGTTCTGTGAACCAAGAGAAATTAACAGTTCTGGTAGTGGATGATGTACCGGAAAATATAGAAATTCTGCGTGCAATTTTGCATTCGCAGTATAAAGTAAAAGCTGCCCGGACAGGCGAAAAAGCGCTCAAAATCGCCCGCAGCACTCCTCCACCGGATATGATACTACTTGATGTAGTCATGCCGCTTATGGATGGATACGAAGTCTGCAAACGGTTGAAGTCTGATCCTGCAACAGCAGAAATTCCAATAATTTTTATTACAGCAAAAAATTCTGCGGATAATGAGACCTTAGGGCTGGAGCTTGGTGCTGTTGATTACATTACCAAGCCCGTAGTACCTGCTATTGTCAAAGCTCGTGTCAGCACGCAGTTAGCATTGCGCGATCAGCAACATCATTTGGAAGAGCTTGTTTTGCAACGGACAATGGAGTTGCAGAACACTCGCTTGGAACTTATTCAATGTTTGGGACAGGCTGCTGAATATAAAGATAATGAAACTGGCTTGCATGTTATCCGCATGAGTCACTATTCCCGCATCATTGCTCAGCAGCTTGATGCAGACAGTGAATGGGTTCAGCTTGTATTTCAGGCGTCACCCATGCATGACGTAGGAAAAATTGGTATTCCAGATTCAATTTTGAGTAAGCCGGGTAAGCTTACCAGTGAAGAATGGGATATTATGCGTATGCACCCTGAGTATGGTGCCCAAATTATCGGCAATCATCCTTCGCGGTTGCTTTCTATGGCGCGGGAGATTGCGCTGACGCACCATGAAAAATGGGATGGTTCCGGCTATCCATTTAACCTTTCTGGCGAAGACATTCCTCTTTCCGGCAGAGTTGTCGCAGTTGCAGATGTTTTTGATGCGCTTACATCCGAACGTCCGTACAAAAAGGCGTGGGCTGTTGAAGATGCAGTGGCGTTTATTCAAGAAAATGCAGGCAAGCACTTTGATCCAAAACTTGTTGATATTTTTATCAAAGAGCTGCCAGCCATACTTGAAATTAAAAACAAATATGCAGAATCTGCGGTGACCGGCACTAAGAATTTTTCACACATGCTGGGCGTAGGTACATAATAATTTTGTATACGCTATATTGAGATTTAGTGATTGTTTATCAATTATGCATAAAAAAGGATGGAACGTTGAGTTCCATCCTTTTTTCGTTGTGTCATTGTAAGATTACACTTGATGTTGCGTAGAAGAAAGATGTTGTGCGGATTGTTAATTATGCAGCAAAAGTTTTTGAATTAAAATGCAGTGCGTTATGATTCTAACTCAAGCAAGTCCGACTCTTTGCCGATAGCTACAAGCGTGTCACCTTCTTCTAACACTCTGTCAGCAGCAGGGACAAACTCGTAATCTTTGTCTCCCTTTTTTTTGATGGCAACAACCATGACGCCAAACGTTGTCAATCCTAAGTCAATAAGGCTTTTGCCAGCCCAATTATCTACTTCTAATTCCTGCAATAAAATGTTCCCACCTAGGGGAAGCAAATCCAGCATGCCGGGGTTTGCTATACGGTGAGCAAATTGGCTTGCTGCGTCACGTTCTGGTTGGATTACCGTCTCAACACCAAGCCTGCGGAGTACTATTGCGTGTTCATGGCTGATTGCTTTTACAGCAAGGTTTTTGATTCCCATTTCTTGAAGATTAAGCACGATGAGAATAGACGTTTCCATCGACTTGCCTACACTGACCACGACTTTATCTAGGTCCATAAAGCGAAGTTGCTTGAGTACGTTGTCGTCCGTTGCGTCTGCCTGATATGTTTGTGAAAGGAATTCTTCAGCTTTTTTTGTAGCGTTGGAGGAGCTGTCCACGCCAATAACAGTGTGTCCGAGGTCGGATAAAAATTCGGCGAGTGCGCTGCCAAATTTGCCAAGTCCAATAATTCCGACTTCTTTTTTCGTCATGTTCTATGCTCCTAACCGATAGGAAGGTCTGTTTCCGGTACCTTGTACCGGAGGTTTGAATGAAACTGTTGGAGTGTTGTCAGCAGCCAAATGGGACCGATTCGTCCAATAAACATAAGAATAATCAGCACACATTTTCCTGCGGTAGTTAATTTTGCTGTCAATCCCATGCTGAGTCCTACGGTTCCGAATGCTGAAACAACTTCAAAAAATATTTCTAAAAATTGTCCACGCAACTCACCGTGCGAAAGGTTGCCGCCCTCTGTCAGATTGAGTGCAACTGTAGCAAGGCAGATAATGATAGTAGCGATAAAAATGAGGGATACTACTTTATTAATCGTTTTTGCATCCAAGGCTTTGTTGTCGATGACAACTTGTTCGCGCCCGCGAACTTGAGCGAGCATAAATGCCCCGAGAGCACGAAAGGTTGTCACTTTAATCCCACCAGCGCATGAACCGGGTGCACCTCCTATGACCATTAAAAAAATCATAAATAGCAAATAGAGGTTCGTCATTTCCGACATGTCTACAGTGCTGAATCCGGCTGTGCGTGCGGATACTGACTGGAAAAGTGATGTAAGCAGTGAGGTGCTTAACGGCTCTTCTGGGAGGTAGGATATGCGTGAAACAAACAATGCCAGTGCTCCGCCAAAAATAAGAACAGCCGAGGTAGATAAAATTACTTTTGTGATGAATGTAAGGCGGCGAGTTCTGCCTTGCCTGAGCCATAAATGGATTTCATCCAATACAGCGAACCCTAAACCGCCCAGAATAATGAGCAGCATGATGGTGAAATTGACCCCCGTGTTGGTTGCCATGCTTAGTAAGCTATCAGGGAATAATGAGAATCCGGCATTGCAGAATGCAGAAACTGCATGGAAAATAGCTGAAAAGACCGTGAATCTGCCATCTGCAAAAAAGTAGAGAAGAATAGCTCCTACGATCTCGATAGTGCAGGTCATAGCGACAAGTCGGAGTAAAAAGCGTCCGAGATCAAAAGAGGTATTATGGAGAAGCGCCTGTCCTACTGCAAGCCTGTCTGTCAGGGTTACTCGTCTTCTGAGTAAGTAAAGGGCTAGGCTTGAGTAGGTCATGATGCCAAGTCCGCCAAGCTGAATAAGGACAAGAAGTGCTGTTTGTCCTTCGCTTGTCAATGCTGATGCAGGATCAACCACTGATAAGCCTGTTACGCATACCGCAGAGGTTGCCGTAAACAACGCATCTACCCAGCTTACTGTTGACACTGAAAATTTATGCAGCAATGCAGCGCCAGCGATGATTGCAGTAATGAACGCTGCGACAGGAAGAATAAAGGGAAGTAGTGTCTTTTTCGTCATGCTGGTGCAATACGCCTACATGGTGTGGTGTGCAAGAGGCAGAAAATACCCCTTGCACAATTTGTTACAATACGTGGAGTTATTCACTCCACAGTGTCGTGATAGCCTCTACAGTTTGTTGTAATTTTTTGGCACGTACACGCATTACTGCTTCAATAAATTTATCGACAGATTTATTGAGGGCTTCAAGCGTACCATTGTTTTCAAGAATAATATGGCATGCATTCATCTTGTTTTCTTCTGACCATTGCCATGATTCCATAGTTGCAATGAGATCATCGCTCCAGCCGCGAATGTTTTGTAATCTGCCTTGCCGTGCTTCGGAATCACAGCGCACACCAGCTATAATATCTACCTCGCGATCCCAGTGAGATTCATGCAACAGAGGAATTTCAGCGACTGCAAACGGGTCCGCTGCATGTTTTTTCCAAAAGAGCATAAGGTCATGGCGAAGTAGTGGATGAATAAGCTGCTCAACTTCATTCCGACTGGATTGTTTTTCTTGCATCTTGGCGAGTAAGGCTCTTCGATTAACGGGCGCATCGTCTGGAGATACATCAGTGCCAAACCGACCACGTAATACATACCAGCCATCTGCACCATTTTCGTAGAGTTTGTGGACAACAGCGTCGGCGCTCCATGTTGCAATACCTTTTTCAGCAAGGGCAGATAGCACTACAGATTTTCCGCAGCCGGGCATTCCGGTAAGTGCAACCCGCTGTACAGAAAGAGTCAGTCGTTCAATTAGTGCTGTAAAATCCTCTGGTGGCTGGCAAGTGAAAGACATAGTCGCATTGGTGGTAGGGTGCTCAAAATTAAGCTTCCAAGCGTGGAGCATCTGGCGTGAAGCAAATGGTGCCAGAGGCGAATCGTCTTTCACTCCGCCGCCATACAGCGTATCACCCCAGAGAGGATATCCAATATGGCTCATATGTACTCTGATTTGATGAGTGCGCCCTGTAAAGATTTTGATAGCGACTAAAGAGAATTTACCTTTAGGGTCAGAGTAGAGTGTGCGGTATTCCGAATGCGCTTCTTTAGCGTTGGGTACAACAGCCATGCGGATTTTCATTTTAGGATCGCGTCCGATGGGTTCAGAAATTTCACCGGAAGCTGGGGGAGTGCCATGCACCAGCGCAAGGTATTCTTTGGAAATAGTGCGTGCTGCAAATTTTTCTGACAAGGCAAGTCGGGTCTTTTCATTCAGTGCAACAATAAGCAGTCCGGATGTGTCCTTGTCGATGCGGTGCACAATACCGGGGCGGAAGCCTTCCATCTGTGTGATTTCTGGAATGCTATGAGCAAGGCGGTGTACAAGGGTTCCTTCAGGACAGCTTGGGCAAGGGTGTACAGTTAGCCCTGCTTCTTTGTTGATGACGATGAGGTCATCATCGCGATGAAGGATATCGATATTCCCCTCTTCTGGAATAATTGTGTTGTGGACAACAGGCATACTTACGGTAAGTTTCATGCCGGAAAAAATTTTTGTGTTCGGTTTTTTGCAAATTTTACCATCAATGGTCACTAAACCGTCTTTGATGAGCTTTTTTACTTTTTCTCTGCTAACTGCTTCATTTTTAAGGGCATCACCAAGGTTTTTGTCGAGTCTGCTGCCGTCGGCGTGTGTCGGGACAAGGAGTTCGAATTTAGAAAAATCGCTGTATTCTTCGGGTGTTGTCATAATATTTCTAGCTTATTGTTTTTGTTTCTTGACCATTGGCGATTAGTTAGAGTATATGTCATTCGTTTAGGCGCGGTCTTGGCAATAAGACCGCTTTTTTCAAGCAATCGCTCAAGGAGGCCGATGTGGCTGTTTACGTGGTTGACCATCCGCTGGTCAAACATAAACTCGGACGAATTCGTGAAGCAGATATCTCTGTTGCAGAATTCCGTGCACTTTCCAATGAAATTTGTCGTCTTCTTACCTACGAAGCAACCAAAAGTCTCGAAACTGAGAAATGCACCATCGAAGGATGGGCTGGTTCTGTAGAAGTAGACCAGATTAAAGGAAAGAAAGCTACCGTAGTTCCTATCCTTCGTGCCGGAATCGGCATGCTGGACGGAATTATGGATATGATCCCTGGCGTTAAAGTTAGCGTTGTGGGTATGTTCCGTAATGAAGAAACTCTTGAGCCTGAAGAATACTACGTTAAGCTCGCAAAGAACATTGAAGAGCGTACCGCGATTATTCTGGATCCAATGCTTGCAACCGGTGGTACTCTTATCGCGACCATCGATTTGTTGAAAAAAGCTGGATGCAAAAAAATCATCGGTCTGTTCCTCGTTGCAGCACCAGAAGGTGTTGAGCGTGTTGTTGAAGCGCATCCTGACGTAGATATTTACACTGCATCTGTGGATGAAAGACTCAATGAGCATGGATATATTTTACCAGGTCTTGGCGACGCTGGTGATAAGATTTTCGGAACCAAATAGCGTTTCGATCCGTTTTTGAACGGGAAGAGCATTTGACCCCCCTGTTTCAGTCCTTTTTTTTAAAGGCTGTGAACTCGGGGGAAGGGTGCTCTTTTTTTGGGCGGTCAGAATAGGTGTTAGCGCGGATATAGTCTTTTATATCAATGTGTTGCGCTTTTGTGTTGAATTATGAGTCATAAAGACTCAACGTAGGAGGGAATGGTGTCAAACGTAAATACAGAATACTCTTTTAGGCTTAAAGATTGTCTTCTTGGTGCACAGATGTTGTTTGTTGCATTTGGTGCACTTGTGTTGGTGCCGCTGCTCACAGGGCTTAATCCTAACGTGGCATTTTTTACTGCCGGTGCGGGTACCTTGCTGTTCCAGCTTGTTACCAAACGTTCTGTACCAATCTTTCTTGCATCTTCTTTTGCGTTCATTGCGCCGATTATTTACGGGGTACAGACTTGGGGCATTCCAGCAACCATGTGCGGTCTTGCTGCTTCCGGTTTTCTGTACATGGGGCTTTCTGTTCTGATTAAAGTGCAGGGTCCTCAGATTCTTGAGCGTGTGCTTCCTACAATCGTAACTGGTCCGGTTGTAATGGTTATCGGTCTTATGCTTGCACCTGTTGCAGTGCACAGCGCTCTTGGTAAAACTGGCGATGGCGCAGTACAGCTTATTCCAGAAGCTACAGCACTTATTATTTCAATGGCATCACTTGGGACAACCATTCTGGTGTCACTGTGCGGCAAAGGTATCTTACGCCTTATTCCAATTCTGTGCGGTATCAGTGTAGGCTACACCTTAAGCCTTTGTTACGGCATTGTAGATTTTACTCCGGTTATGAATGCACCTTGGTTTGCTGTTCCTGATTTTGTTGCACCAGAGTGGAACTGGGAAGCCGTGGTATACATTGTTCCAGTGGCTATTGCTCCTGCCATTGAACATGTGGGCGATGTTCTCGCTATCGGTGCTGTTACTGGTAAAAACTACATCAAAGAGCCGGGCATTCACCGCACTATGCTTGGTGACGGTATTGCAACAACCTTTGCTTCCATGCTCGGTGGACCTCCAAACACAACATACTCTGAAGTTACTGGTGCAGTTGCTCTGACAAAGTCTTTCAACCCGGGAATCATGACATGGGCTGCTCTTGTTGCCATGTGTCTGGCTTTTGTGGGTAAACTCGGTGCGCTGCTTGCAACTATTCCACTTCCTGTAATGGGTGGTATTCTTGTGCTGCTCTTCGGTACAATTGTTGTTGTAGGTATGAACTCTTTGGTTCGCGCAGGTCAGGATCTTATGGAACCACGCAACCTTGCAATCATCGCAGTTATCTTGGTGTTCGGGGTTGGCGGTATGACCTTCAATGCTGGTGCATTCAGCCTTAAAGGTATCGGTCTTGCCGGTATCATCGGTATTATTCTGAACCTCATTCTGCCAAAAAGTCGCGCATAGCCTTAAGTTACCGTCCAAGTAAGGCAAACGCCCCTGTTGCAGGATATGCAGCAGGGGCGTTTTTTTATTCAAATTTATGGAGAATAATTGTTTGCAGATACTTTGCCAGTAGTGCTGTCACGTGGGGAATAAGCAGTAGTGTACCAAGTAGGCTGAAGGTAATTCCTGGTAGCAGGAAAAGGACTGCGGTAACCGTGACTATTGCAGAGCGATATGCAGTTGCGGGGGGCAGCAGACCAATCTGCATATTGGCAAGGCTAGCTGTAATCCATTCTGAGCCGTTATATTTAAGGATAATAAGACCGATGCAATTTGTGAAAAGAGTAAGGCATAAAAGGATGAGGCGTGGTGACGACGGAGCAATAAGCGTATGTTCAAGGGGGTTGATTATAGAAAAAAAGAAGAACAATGCGAGATAATTATACAGTTTTATTGGATACAATACATGTATAGCTTTGAGGACAGCTGTACATGTTTCAAGGCGTTTTACCTGTCGTAATTGTGCCTCGTTTATTTCATTTTTATTCAGCAGAAAATGTAGTTCTGCCTCGGTAAGGATGGGCTTCATAATAGTATGGTGGTTACGGAAAAAAGAAGGGAATACAACGAATACAACGGCGTCACTATGCCACAATAAGGCGTAAGTTGGTGTGAAAAGATGTTATAGCGACTAACGCAACTATATTAGTTTGTTGGCAAGGTGTTTTATAGATTTTTGCATAAAAAAACCTCTTCACCGGACTATGCCGGAGAAGAGGAGACAGCTTTTATGGGTACAGAAAGCAGGTAAGCAGTTAATCAAAAAAATTCATGATTGAATCAAAAACTCCGTCGATGTCCAAATGAGTAGTGTCGATGATGTGGGCATCTTTTGCAGCCACTAGCGGTGCAATTGTGCGGGTTCTATCTTGCAAGTCACGTTCTTTTATCTGCTCAATAATGCGGTCAAGGTCAGCTTCTTTTCCCATCTCTTGCAATTGGTTGAAGCGCCGTGCACCACGTTCTTCTGCTGTTGCATCGAGGAAAAATTTGTATTTCGCGGTGGGAAATACAACAGAACCCATATCTCTTCCTTCTGCCACAAGTGATGTTTGTGTGCTGATTTCCCGTTGAACCCTTTTGAGTGCATTACGGACTGCGGGCAGTTTAGCTACAGAAGATGCCAATGCTGCAACTTCCTCTGTACGGATTTCGTTACCGACAGGTGCACCGTTTACGGAGAGCACAGAGTCAAATCCGATTCCTGAGAGAGAAAACGAATACTGTGCAATGTGGTCTTCGAGTTCTTTTTCGGACATATTTTGTGCTGATTTACCAAATTTCCAGCCAAAGATGCGGAACATAGCTCCGGTATCAAGGTAGGCAATGGAAAGTTCTTGAGCAACACGTTTGGCAAGAGTTGTCTTGCCTACACCAGCGGGACCGTCGAGAGTAACGACGCGCAGGTTATTCTGCATTAAGAATCTCCTTGAGAGCAGAAATAAGTACTTGGTTTTCGCGGGCTGTGCCTATGGAAATACGCAAGTGTTTAGAAAGATTATACCCTTTTACAAGTGGGCGAATAATAAGTCCGCGTTTAAGCAATTCCTCATTAAGGTAGCTGCCATCAACGGGTGCTTCTACCATAATAAAGTTTGCAAGAGACGGATAGACGTTAAAGTCTAACGCTGTGAGTTCTTTTGTAAGATATTCGCGCCCTTCGCGTGTGACCCGCAGTGTCTCTTCAATAAACGGGGTGTCCTTAAGAACTGCTATGCCAGCTTGTTCTGCAAGAATATTAACGTTGAACGGGGCACGGATACGACGGAGATATTCAGCAAGGTCTGGGTGCATAGCACCAAACCCGAGGCGCAACCCTGCAAGCCCAAAGCATTTAGAAAATGTGCGCAGCACGCAAATGTTTTCATATTCTGTAAAGCGGGGCAGCATGGAATATGAGTCTAAATTTTCCGCAAAATCCATGTACGCTTCGTCTACAACCAGCAGGCATTCTTTTGGAAGTTTAGAATGGAGGGAAATAATTTCCTCTACTGGTGGGGCGTAGCCGGAAGGGTTGTCGGGGGTTGTGATGAATACAATAGAAGTGTTTTCATCCACCAAATTCAATAAGTTATCCCAATCAAACGTAAAGTCATCGCGTAGTGGGGTTTGACGAAATTCTATACCGCACAGGCGAGACTGGACTTTATACATGGAAAAGCATGGATCAAACGCAACAATATTGTTTTTGCCGGGGGTCGCTTTTACGCGAATGAGCATATCGATGACTTCATCAGAACCGTTTCCAGTAACAATGGAGTCTTCGGGAATATGAAAATATTGTGCAATGGCTTCGATAAGATGCGGGGTTCCTACTTGAGCGTAACGGAATGCGTGATCTGCATACAGTTTGATAGCATCTTGAACTCGTGGGGATGTTCCCAGCGGGTTTTCGTTACTCGCAAGTTTGATGATGGAATCAAGACCGTACGCTTCTTTGACTTCGTCGATAGACTTTCCTGCCGTGTAGGGCGAAAAGCTTTTAACCTCAGCACGAATAGCTTCACATACTTTTGAGCTCATGTATTGCCCCTTTTCCCAAATTTTTTTCAATACGTTTTGACATACTGCGTGTGCTTAATTTGGCTATTATATATAATGTTACAATTGCAAAAAAGCACACGGAAGTCAGTTAGCCGGACAATAGTTGAGCGCGCTGTGCAAGAAAAATTGCACAACAAAAAAGGACGACCCGCAAGGAGCCGTCCTTTTGAATAGACTACTAAAATGTATATCGCAAGTGGCAGGGTGCTACTTGTCAAAATCCGGTCGTACAGTAAGAACCGGAATGTCCGCGCCGCGTACGATTTTTGCGGCAACAGAGCCAAACAAAATTCTGTCGATACCTGTTCTGCCGTGTGTTCCCATAATAATGAGATCGGCTTTTTCATCATCGGCAATTTCCAGAATCTCTTCCGCAGCAAATCCTGTCACAACTTTACCTGTCGTTTTTATACCGGCGAAGTGTTTTTCAAGGAAGCTTTCCATGCTTTTTTCAGCACCAGTAACAATTTCTCCCACAAAGGATTCAATTGTATTTGGCGGTACATGAAAGCCTACGTACTGATTAAGGGAAGGAGCCGCATAAACAACAATAAGTTCAGCATCAAATTTTTCAGCAAAAAGCTTCGCATACTCTGCGATGTAGGTACTTTCATCAGAAAAATCAACAGCCACAACAGCCTTTTTTATAGCAACCATACTGCCTCCTGAAGGATATCGAGTATCTGTCTATAGCGGGTATCTACGTTATTTTATACCACATATACACCTACTATGTGAAGATAGACAAGGATAAGGTTCTTATGTACGTTGCAGCAGTTGTACATTTTTGCTCGGAATAATAGGCAGAAAATGCCGCATGAAGAGTGTCTAAAAAATGAAAAGCCACGGTTTTCAAGGGTTCAGAGGTTTTGGCAAGCTCTTTGCTTCATTAGCAGTAAATCCTAATCGCCGAGGATATTGTTATGCGAATTAATACTACAGAACAGATTACATCGATAGCGAAGCAGAGTCAGGCAACCAAAGCACCTAAAAGAGCTGCCGACGGTTTCCATAACCTGCTTTCACAGGAACTTGAGTTGCAGACCAAATCTGCAACTGAGGCAGTGTTGCCTCCCGGTACTCACTCCTTAGCGTTTGACCCGCGTTTGAATGCAGATCAGATGGAAGCTGGACAAAAGGCTGTTGATCCAAAACAGGTTGCTGATAAGCTGGAAGGTCTTCTCGATAAATGGGAAAAATATTCCACGCAGATTAGCACGCAAGGATCACCAGATCTTAAAGGTGCGTTTGGGACGCTAAAAGAGCTTGCACATAGTCTGACAACGCTCAAACAGTCCGCACCATCGCTTCAGGCAGAATTTCCAGAACTGGATAACGTGCGCAACGAACTTGAAGTTATGACCGTGACCGAACAGTTTAAATTAAACCGTGGGGATTACCTCGTGTAATACATACGGTAGTGCTGTGTTTGTCTGTAGTGGACTGCACAGAATGCAAGTTGCAAGTGCATACACAGAGTATTTTGCATATCTTGCACAAAAAAATGGAAAAGGCAGCCTACGGGCTGCCTTCTTTCGTAAATAGTGTAGGTGGTAAGCTTAGCGTTTAAGTTCGTGCAGCAGAGTAGTAATTGCTGCTGCGGCGGTCTGGTGTCGTATTTCCGTTCTGGAGCCGCTAAAGACATGATGCTGGGCAAAAACTTGTTCGCCCACCGCAAATCCTATCCAGACAGTCCCCACCGGTTTTTCATCTGTCCCGCCTGTCGGACCAGCAATTCCTGTTACGGATATTGCCACTTGTAAGTCCAGCACTTTTTGCACACCGCGAACCATTGCAAGTGCTGTTTCTTCGCTTACTGCTCCATGTTGCAGTAGTGTTTGATGCGGTACATGAAGCACCTCTTCTTTCACCTCATTGGCATAGGAAACAACGGTTCCCTTGAACCAGTCCGATGAACCGGAAACCTCAGTGAGCAGCATAGATATAAGTCCGCCAGTGCATGATTCTGCTGTGCCGAGCATGTATTTGTTTTGACAAAGAATTTCGCCCAGTTCTGCAATTTGTGTAGATAATTCTGTAATATGCATATGATTGCTCCCTGAGTATTCGCTATCATTGCGGGAGAAGCATAGCAAGCAGTCCTTGCTAGAAACTTAGCGGGCAGTGTACAATGGCAACAAGAACAGGAGGCATAAAATTGACAGATTTTTATTCCCTCTCATCGGCACTTCAAGGCGAGGTCATGACCGACATAGCGAGCGGTTTTTTTGGTGCTCGTAAAGCCATAGATGATGAACGTGAACTTTTTGAATATATTGAAAGTGATATCAGATTAGCAGAGCAGCGTGCGCTGAATATTTGTGCTCAGCTTCAGGCTCTTTTGATTACGAGAGATAATGTTAAAGAGTTGCTACAGCTTCTCGATGTGCCAACAGATTTTTTGCATCGTGTGGAAGAGACAGACCCGTGGCTGAGTATGGAGCTGCCTTTTGCTTTTACAGCAGAAGGACGATACAAAAAGTGTGTTGTTGAGACCTACGAGCGCATGCATAATGCATTTGGTTTCTTTTTGCACGGAGTACCGTATCGAAAAAATACACCGGAAAAATTTGGTAAAACAACAGGGTATTATCGCTATATGCAGTGGTGTGATGATTTAAACAGCCGTATTGAGAAGGTTAACAGAGACCACTCACCTACGGATGTCTTAAGTGTTGTACGTGGCATGGATGTTGATAAAATCGCAAAGCAACGCACCGTCGGTACAGTAAACAGCGAAGTAGGTTGTGTACCGGGCGATGATATGTGTTTGTTGTTGCTCCCGCGCGAAGAGCTTGCAGAAATGGAGCTTCCGGAACTACCTGCGCTTGATGAAAATTTGCCGAAAGGAAATGTCGTCGCAGCAGTTATCAAACGATACGCAGCAGATGTCTACCAGCGAGAGCGAGCAAACGTTGCATCTGTATTGCACATCTTGAAAAAGAACTAGGAGTTGATTCTAATTTGTGAACTTGTGCTGCTGTCATCTTTTCTTCCTCAATGGGGTTTCAGCAAAAAATATATTACGACGTAGGGCTGCTATGTTTTCAATATGTTTTTCACGCCTGCCTTGTAAGGAGAAAAACTGGCGAGCTTCCCATCGTGTACAATATAGAATCTATTTTGAAAAAAATTGCATGTAAAAGGCAGTGTTACACTTCTTCCGGCAGTAATTACAGTTTTCTCTGATTGTGCCGAAGAGGTATGTAGGCTGCCTTTTTTTATGATTTTGTACTACATTGCTGTGCATAAGGCAGGTGGCAGCCTTTAGTAAAAAAGGATACAGGCTTACAAAAAAGCATGTTTATTTTCAGGAGATAGTAATGCGCTGTCGATTTTTAGCTGTGTTTATGGGCGTTGCCCTGAGTGTGTTTACTTTTGTTATTGTGCCTCAGGCAAATGCAGAAGAGCCTATTAAGGTTGTGTATGGGTTTGACAGAGAATTTCCGCCATTTTCTTTTGAAGAAGCAAAAGGAAAAGCCGTCGGGTTTGATGTTGACCTTATCCGTGCCATATTTAAAGGGCAGAACGTAAAATTAGTTACAAGACCGCTTGTATGGGATCATGTATTAATGGAACTTTCTTCCGGTGCAATTGATTTGTCTACCGGTATGGCAAAAACAAAACAGCGCAAACTGCTTTTTAATTTTTCAGAAAAAGCCACGCTGCCGATGAAGGTTCGGCTGTTTACGAAGTACCCGAACAGAGTTGGCAACATAACCTTGCTTCGCGGGCAGACTGTCTCTGTAAAGCGTGGTTCGTTCCAGCAGCGAGTATTGGAAGAATTCGGCGGAATGAATATTAAACCGTATCCTACCAAAGCGGATGCTATTCATGCTCTCGGACGTGATAGGGTACAGGCATACTGTGGACCGGAACAGACAGCATATTACTATTTGAATCGGTTTAAATATGCCAAAATCAGCGCTGTTGGTAGTCTCATGCGTATTACAGACTCATATATTGCGGTAAACCGCGAGAAGGGTCGTATTCTTGAGATGGTAAATAAAGGATTTCAGCGTGTTGTTGCGACAGGTGAATACGACAGAATTTACCGCAAGTGGTTTGTGCCGGAGCTCTATGAAGATGACTTGAACAAACTGTTTGAAGCAGCTTCTGAAGCAGCAGTAAATGCATACGCTCCATATACTAAGGTTCCTGTCGGGGCGGCAGTATTGACTCGTTCAGGCAAAACATACGTAGGGTGTAATGTAGAAACAGCTAAGGAAAATATTACTGCTATTAAAACAGCGGTGCTTAAAGCCATTGCAGATGGTGAATATGATTTTCGTGCTGTAGCTGCGCTTGCCCCTGATGGTTCTGTAGTAGCACCGACAGCAGAAGACAGACAATTTTTATTTGAATTTGGTCGTGGTATTCTTGCTGCAGTTGAACCAGATAAGGGTGATGTAAAAATGATAATGGTATCTCAATTGTTGCCATACCCTACGCTGTCTGGGAACAAAGGTTTTACTTACGATTAATAAAAACTTTTGCTATACATGCACACAACAAAAGCCGACGTAGTCGGCTTTTGTTGTGTGCATAGTTGTAAATACGTATTGTAGAATTATGACCTTGAAAATATCTTTTATAAATCTATTGGTTAACGTAAATACAAAATTGCCGATAAGAACAGTGTTCTGTTGCAGTTAAATTGAGCGTATAGCGTTTAATTCTGTAGCAGGGGGACGCGTATACAGAAAAATTTAGGCATATCGCAAAATCACGACTCTTATACAATTAAGAAGTCATGAACGAGATTTTGTTGTTGCTGATGTAGTTTTCAGCATGATTTTTTTGTTGGAATCGAAGAATGGGGGCTATTGAACACTTATGGACATCAAACGCAAAGCATCAAACTTTTTATTAGTGGGTGTGGTTACAGTACTTCTTTCTGCGCCGGTACTGTACTATTCATTGGAGCATCTTGGTTCCGCATACAACGATTTTTCAAAGCGGGTTGTGACTCGTCAGGAATTATTACTAAGCATTAAATCTCAATTTGGTTATGGTGGTATCATCCATAACTTTAAAAACTATGTGTTGCGTGGCAGTGATAAATATTACAATCGCGTAACAAATAACCAGCAGGCTATTGTTGGTGCGATTACAGAGTACGAAGGTCTTAGTGACATTACGCCTGAAGAGCGACAGGCTCTTGAAAAAATTTCTTCTGTTGTAAAACATTATTTTGATAATGTTCGGCTTGTGAAGCAACTGTGGGCGGAAGGAAAGACCCCGGCAGAAATTGATGCTGTGGTGAAAATTAGCGATACACCAGCCTTTGAAGGATTTGCTGTTGTTGAGAAGTATTACGAAAAGCTCAAAGCTGAGTCTGTTACAGAGTTTACCAGTGCGCTTTCGTTGCTTCATTACGCGTTGATTGCATCTATTTTTGTAGTCACATTCTTACTGATTGGTGTTTGCCTAGGATATGCAAAAACAGCGCGTGAACTCAGCCTTGTGGCAGGAGTAGCTAAACGTGTTGGCAGCGATCCTGAAGTAGTTTCTTCCCTTGATATTGATCGCGCTGACGAGCTTGGTCTTCTTGCGCGTGCACTGAGCAGCATGGTTCAAAGCTTGCGCAAACAAATTTTGGATGCAGAAGAGAAAACTGTAATTGCAGAGCGCAGCACAAACGAAGCCTTGGCAGCGCGTACAGAAGTAGAATCTCGTGAGGAAGAAATTCATAAAATTTCTGCTCAGATCATAACTACTGCGAACAAATCCAGCGAAGCAATGCACTCTGTAGTAGCAACTACTGAGCAGCTTACTGAGCAAATTGAGCACATAGAAGTCGGCGCAAATGAACAGCGGTCACGTATTTCAGAGACAGCTATGTCCATTGAAGAAATGAACGCAACCGTTTTAGATATTGCGCGTAACGCAAGTGACGCTGCACAAAAGGCAGACCAGACCCGTGCACGTTCTGATGAAGGCGCAACCGTTATTGCAGAGCTTAAAGACGCGATCGCATCTGTAACAAAAAGTGCAGAAGATTTACGCGGTGTTATTACAGACCTCGGTGTACAAGCTGATAATATTGGCGGTGTGATTTCAACCATTTCTGACATTGCAGATCAGACTAACCTGCTGGCACTTAACGCTGCAATTGAAGCGGCACGCGCAGGGGAAGCAGGGCGTGGTTTCGCCGTAGTTGCTGATGAAGTACGTAAGCTTGCGGAAAAAACTATGGTTGCAACCCGCGAAGTTATTGAGCAGGTCAGTGGTATTCAGCGTGGCGTTGAAGGAACAGCAAACGTTGCGAATGAAATGGATAAGTCTGTGGAGATCACAACCAGCGGTTCTGACAAGGCGCTTGTCGCTCTTACAGAAATTAATGCTATGGCGGTTGAAACTGCGGATAGTATTCGTTCCATTGCAACAGCTTCTGAACAACAGTCTGCAACCAGTGAGCAGATTAGCAATGCTGTAGCAGAAGTAAGTGATATTGCGACAAACACGACTGAATCCATGAGCGAATTTAGCCGTTCCATGTACGATGTACGCTCTCAGGCAGTAGAGCTTGAATCACTTATGGCTGAGTTGAAGCAGTAACTCTCGGTACTTGCTTTACGAATATAAAGGCTGTCCTACGCATGCAGGACAGCCTTTTTGTTTTTGAGATAGCGAATTGTTAAGCGCGACCACGATATTTGAAAAGGGTGCGAAGTACTTTGCGTGTGAATGGTGAAAAAACTTTTTTGCTGAGAATTGTTCCAGCAACTTTTTTGTTGATTTCACTAACAGTTGGGTATGGATGTATAGCTCCTGCCAGAGTTGATAAAGAAACCTTGCCTCCAAGAATAGCGACCCATTCATTTATAAGCTCACCGGCATGTATTCCGGCGATCTGAACGCCGATAATGCGCCCCTTTTGATCTTGCAGTAGTTTCAATTTTCCTTCCGGCTGGTTTTCGGCAAGTGCACGGTCATTGAATGCGAAAGATTCTGTGTGCACTGTGTACTTGATATCAGCTTGTTGTGCTCGTTTTTCATTGTATCCGATAGAAGCTAGTTCGGGATCACTGTATGTCACCCACGGCAGCAATGTGTAGTCTGCTTTTCGCGGCATCTTAAAAACAGCGTTGGCAATTACAATACCGCCTTCATATCCGGCAGCGTGGGTAAACTGATACTTGCCTGTGATGTCGCCGACAGCATAAATATGCGGCACGTTTGTTCGCATTTTTTCATCAACAGGAATACCTTTTTTCGAATATTCCACACCTGTGTTTTTAAGATTCAAAGCTTCGACAGCAGGTGCTCTTCCAAGTGCGACCAGTAGTTTTTCGCTGGTTACAGTTTGCGAGGAGTCTCCCTTTGTTCCGCAGGTTACTGATATTTGATCGTCATGTTGACTGATTTCTTTGATGCTGGTGTTAGTAACAATGGTAACACCATCTTTACGGAGTGAAGTTTCAACGACTTCTGCCATGTCTGTATCTTCTTTTGAAAGAATATGGGCAGAGCGTTGCAGTAGTGTAACCTGTGAGCCGAGGCGTTGAAATGACTGCGCCATCTCTACCGCAATAGGACCACCCCCGATAACCGTAAGTGTTTTTGGAAGTGTCTTTTGGGAAAAAACAGTTTCGTTAGTAAGGTAGTCAACTTGATCTAGTCCCTTGAATGGTGGCTTTGATGGAGTAGAACCAGCTGCAATGACGATTGTTTTGCCGGAGATGTGTTCAGGTGTTCCACCCTCCGGTGGTTCAAGAGAAATAGTATGCGGGTCTCTAAATGATGCTGTACCGAATCGCACTGTTGCACCAAGCCCTTCAAAGCGCTCTGGTGAATCGTGCGGCTGGATAGTGTCGATGACTGATTGAATATGTGCAGCGACTTTTGCAAAGTCTACTGGGTCTAAATTGGGGGTAGGCAGTCCATAGCTGTCTGCATTTGTCATCTGATGGCGCACTTTTGCACACTTAATCAGAGTCTTACTTGGGACGCATCCATAGTGCAGACAATCTCCACCCATTTGTTTTTCTTTTTCGATTAACAGCACTTTCACGCCTAGCTGTGCTGCACCGGAGGCTATTGTTAAACCAGCAGCGCCGCTACCGATGATGATGAGATCAAAATCATATTCTGCCATGTTAATTGCTCTCTTTTATTTTGCGAATAAATTTCAAAAGGAATTTAGCAAGTAGAGGAAACACGCCAAGGAGGGCAAAAGAAATAATATGTACAGGCTGAAGCACATCAGCAATATCATTAATGGTTGCAAGCTGTTTTCCTGCGTTAACAAAAACAGCAGTTCCGGGTAGCATACCTAGTTGTGAAACCCAAAAAAACGTCCGCAACGGTAGGCTGGTGATGCCCATAATCAGGTTGATCGCGAAGAATGGAAATATTGGGACTAAGCGCACTGTAAAAAGATAGAATGCACCTTCTTTTTTTACCCCATCGTCAATTTTTTTAATTTTGCTGCCAAAGGTGTTTTGTACCCAATCTTTAAGAATATATCTGGAAACAAAGCAGGCGAGTGTTGCACCAATGGTAGATGCAAACGATACTGCAATAAGTGCTGTCCAGAATCCGAATAACCCGCCAGCGGCAAGGGTCATAATTGCCGCTCCTGGAATGGAGAGTGCTGTGACAAGAATGTAGAGAATTACAAATCCTCCTACAACAAGGTACGTGTGCTCATGATGTAACATTCTGAAGGCATCTTGTTTCATTTTGATATATTCAAGCGTCAAATAATCTGTGAGGTCGAAATACCAGACTGCGGTGAGCATGAGTATAATAGAAATGACGATAGTGAGTCTTTTGGCTTGAATTGCTGTCATGAGTGTATCCTTACACCATCGGGTGAGGTTCGGAGGTATGCATAAGGTGGTCTGCACCATATTGTGCAGCACCCCATAGACCGGATTCTTCGTTTTGATTAAGCTTTATTGGGATATTGCTGAATATATCGTTGTGTGGTTCGCAGCCGCGAAATGCTGTTTTGAACTCGTCATGCTCAATGACAATTGGGTTTTTTGCAGCGATTCCGCCTGTTATATATAGCCCGCCGAGGGCAAAAGTATCTAGTACAAAATTACGACATACGCGCCCGTAAAAGCGTGCGAACCACTTCAGAACCGTAGGGTGTTCAGTAAAATGTGCGACAACAGTATGTGACGGCGCAACATTGCCAGTGTGAAATTCAAATAAATGCTCGAGACCGGAGCCGGAAAGCACATGATCTTGAATTATGGTGGTGCGTTGAATTTTTGAACGAAGGAACTCGGCGTACTCAACTTCATCCTTTGTTATGAAAGGAAAGACACCATGCCCTCCCTCTGTTGGTACAGGGAGGTAGCCGCCACTTCTGTCAGGGACAAGGAGAGACTTGCCCAGCCCTGTGCCTGCTCCCAGCATTGCGATAGGGCAGTTGGGGACTGAAGTTCCTGCCGTGATTTCGAGAGCATTGCTAAATGCAGGAGTAGAAACGGCATATGCTTGCGCGAGAAAGTCGTTAATCAGCAACGCATTGGCACAACAAAAAGTATCGGGAATAGTGGTGAGGTCGATGTCCCATGCAATATTCGGAGGGCTGCACCGCAAACCATCTACTACAGGACCAGCGACTCCAAAAATCGCAACATCTGCTTTGATTGGATGTAGGTCAAAATTGGAATGCACCAGCAGTTCAAGTAAATGCGAAAAACTGCTGGCAGCGTTGGTGGAAATCCAAATGCTACTGTCGTATCGTATTTTTTTCCCGTGTATTGTAAATGCGGCAAAGCGGCTATTTGTTCCGCCTATGTCGGCAGCTAGAATTTTCTTCATATGCTGTGTGTCCGGTTCAATGAATGTTTATCACTGCAGTATACGCTTGAGAGAGAAAATGGACTTTTATACAATACTGGATTTTGAATAAAAGTAATAACTAGTCCTAGTTTTTCTGTAAAGTTCAAAAATAAAAGCAGTAATTAATAGTAAAATCTTACTGGCGAGCAATAGTAAAAAATTTAGATAGAATTGGGCGGAGTTGTTCAAGGTAGCCACTAGGGTGTTGTGGGGGCTAGTGCTGCTTAACTGTAGGGGCATTAAGTTTTCGCTTTGCTGAGAAGTGTGAACCATTACTGAGCAGTATTAATTGTGCATAGTAAAAAAGGCTGCAAGGATTATTCCTTGCAGCCTTTGCTTGTGTTTGTTTCTGTCAGTGCTTTTTACGCTTGAGTTGCTATCCAGTCGGAAGCTTCTTTTAGATCGAGTGTTCCGGTGTAAATTGCTTTACCAGAAATAGCACCTTGAAGATTTGCATCTTTTGTGAGTGGGTAGAGCGCTTTAATGTCATCAAGCGTTGCAACACCACCAGCAGCAATTACTGGCACAGAGGCTGTCTGAGCCAACTTGGTAAGAGCCGGAAGGTTTACACCCGTCTGCATACCGTCGCGATCAATATCAGTGTAGATGATGAAAGCTACGCCTTGTTCTTCCAAACGAGGGAGTACATCGTAAATAGTTTGACCGCTGTCTTCTACCCAACCTTTGGTCTTCAGTACGCCGCCCTCAGCATCGAGAGAAACACCGATTTTACCCGGAAAGGCTTTGCAGATAGATCCGAACAATTCTGGCTCTGTAAGTGCGATAGTACCAATGATGAGACGGGATACGCCTGCATCGAGGTATGCTTTTGCTGTTTCAAGATCGCGGATACCACCGCCGAGCTGAACAGGCATGCTCACACTTGAGCAAATATTCTGAATAAGGTCACGGTTGACCGGTTCACCGGAAAAAGCACCATCAAGATCAATTACATGGAGCCATTTTCCGCCTTGTTCCTGCCATTTTTTAGCCATTGCAACCGGATCGGAGGAAAACACAGTTTCCTGATCGGCTTTACCCTGTTTAAGACGAACTGCCTGTCCGCCTTTAATGTCTACAGCAGGAAAAATTATCACAGACCAAGCTCCGTTATCGCCTGACGCATTCCTTCTTCTGCAAGTTGTTCAGCTGTAATCCATTTACCGCTACGCTTAAACCACTTGTCGATGTTGAGAAGGTTGTTTGAAAGGCTTTCTTGAGTTTCTTCAAAGTGAAAACGAGAGATGGAAGGCTCGTCAACATTTACGCGCAATGCGTAAAAGTCCATATTTACCCCAGCGGACTGGAACGCGCCGATTTCGCCGCCTTCTCTAGGAGTCCAGTCAATAACCTGTGGAATAATAAGAACGTCAGCCTTCATGCATAAGCCAACCTGATTCCAGAATTTAAGCGCGTTCATAGGGTCTTCTCTACGCTGGGCAGTGGTAATTTCAAAGCACTGACGTGCAGAAGCACCTCGTAAATAAATGCGCTTAGTTTCTGTAAGCAGAAGTTTTTCAAAATCAGCATCAAGCTTGTTCAGTGTCTCAGCAGAAACTTTAAACTGGTCAGAAGGAATGTATCCGGCGAGTAGCTCACCGGTATTGGTCGGCTGAGTGAACATTGCCAGCCCCATTGTTACTTGCGGTAACTGAGCAGGTGCTTTTGATTTGGAGCAACCGGCAATCATAAACAAGCCAATAAGGCAAAGAATAAGTCCGGCATAACGTAATTTTTTTGGCATTAATCGAGACTCCCTTTGGTACTGAGTAATTGATTTCGGTCGCAGGAAGCAGCCATGCGCAGTGCAAGTCCTAAACCCTTGCATGCTGATTCGAGCAGATGATGCCCATTTTTACCATAAAGGTAAGAAATATGCATGTTTATTCTTGCAGCATAGCTGACCGATTTAAAAAATTCACGCCATAAGTCGGATTCATCACCGGCAATAACTGGCGGAAGCAAGTCATCGCCTCGATATACAAGGTATGGACGACCAGAAATATCAATGTTTATTTCGGAAATAGATTCGTCCATTGGTACTTTTGCCATGCCGATGCGGTTGATACCTTTTCGGTCACCAAGAGCCTCTCGAAGTGCGTTGCCAAGGCAGATACCAATGTCTTCGAGTGTATGATGTGCATCAACGTGTAAATCTCCGTCGCAGAATATATGGAGATCAAATCCGCCCCAGAATGCGATAAGTGTGAGCATATGATCGGCAAAACCCCAACCAGTTTTCACATCTACATTGCTGGTTCCGTCCAGAGTAAGAGTAAGTGATACTTTAGTCTCACTGGTGTCTCTTGTAATGGTTGCGGTACGTTGAGTCATACTTTTTCCTCAAAATATAGTCGCTAGATGGTTAAAAGCCGGGCAAAAAGCCCGGCCTGTGTACACCTAAATATGTGGGTAAGATTGATGACAGCTCAGCACAGAGCATTGTCAGCATTCTTACTCTGCCACTGGTTCCTTCTCTTCTTCGTCAGTTTCATCTTCTTCGGAAATTTCTTCAGAAGGACGACGTCTGCCGAAGAGGGCTGCGATGATGATTGAAATTTCATATAAAATCATCAACGGTCCTGCCATGAGAAGCTGTGATACAACATCTGGTGGTGTAAGAAGGGCAGCCAGAATGAATGAGAAAAGAATAGCAAATTTACGTGCTTTACGCATCATTGTTGCTGTTACAATTCCCAGTCTGCTCAAGAACAGGGCAAAGAGCGGCATTTCAAATACAAGTCCGAACGCAAATATAAGTTTCATTGAGAAACTTAAATATTCGTTCAGCTTAAGCATAGCCTGAATGTTTCCTGTGTTGAAGCTCATGAAAAATTCAAAAGCAAACGGGAAAACAATAAAGTAGGCAAAGGCTCCGCCGCCTATAAAACAGGCAGCAGAGAAGAACGCGATTGGTACAATGTACTTTCGCTCTTCTTCATATAGACCTGGTGCAATGAATGCCCAGATTTGGTAGAAAATGTAAGGGCTGGCGGCAAAAAAACCTGCCAGTGCAGCTACTTTAAGGTAGGTTACAAACGCCTCATGCGGCGCTGTGTAGATAAAAGAACTTTGATCCGGCATAACTGCAACCATTGGCATAACCAGATAATCAAAGAGCTTTTCAGCAAAGCTGTAACAGGCAAGACAACCGATGATAACTGCAAAGCTGATGCGCTTTAAGCGCAGGCGCAGTTCATCAAGATGCTGAAGGAGAGTCATGGATTCCTCTTCTTCCTCATCGTCATCTTCCTCCTCTTCCATTTCGTTAATACGATCTGTCAGAGTGGCAGGAGCGGAATTATCGTCAGAATCACCGCCGTCCGGAGCACTAGGTGCTCCGGACTCGGTGTCATCTATATTGTCATCGTCATGATCTTCAATGCGATCAGGACGCGGACCATCTGAGAAATCTATCTCAGCAGAAGGGTCAGAGTCATCACTTCCGTTGTCGTGCACAGTTTCGTACTCTTCAGTATCATTGGAAGATTCGAGTTCTTCAGTGTGCTCTTTATCGGAAGCAGTTTCATCTGCTTCGGAAGGCTGAGCGTCTGTTTTTTTATCAACGCTCATTATGCCTGTTCCTTCTCGGTCTTTTTGCTTGCAGCTTCAGCTACTGGAGGAACGTCTGCATTGTCAGGTGCAACTGCAAGGTTTCCGGTGGAATCCTGCGCAGATGACTCAGTAGTCGGTTCAGGGGTAGGTGTTGCTTCTGCTTTAGAGTCGTCGCCAAAAATTTTCTTTTCAGCGGCTTTTTTCTCTTTTTCGTGTTCATCCAGTGCTATTTCAGTGTTGATAGTACGCTGAAAATCTGTGGATACACGGCGGAATTCCGCAAGACCCTTCCCAAGAGTACGAGCCACTTTCGGCAAGCTCTTAGGACCCAGCACAATAAGTGCTACAACAAGAATAACCAGTATTTCAGTAGTACCGATTCCAAACATGCAGTCACGCCCAATTAGCTAAGGTTGTTTTATTCCCACTCGATAGTGCTCGGTGGTTTTGATGAGATGTCGTAAACAACGCGGTTCACGCCTGTAACTTCGTTAATGATACGGCTTGAGATTCTTTCAAGCAGTTCAGAAGGAAGACGTGCCCAGTCCGCTGTCATAGCATCTACACTATCAACAATACGTAGGGCAATAACGTTTTCGTAGGTTCTGTCGTCGCCCATTACCCCAACGGTCTTGAGCGGAAGCAGAACAGCAAAGCCCTGCCACACTTTGCGATACCATCCGGATGCAGTCAACTCGTTCTGTACGATTTTATCTGCTTTTCTCAAAATAGTAAGGCGTTCGTCAGTAATTTCGCCAATAATACGGATAGCAAGGCCTGGACCCGGGAATGGGTGACGCCATACTACAGAATCCGGCATGCCAAGCTCAATAGCAACTTTGCGTACTTCATCTTTGAAGAGTTCGCGAAGCGGCTCGATGAGTTCGAGTTCCATATCTTCAGGCAGACCGCCAACGTTATGGTGGCTTTTAATAACTGCGGAAGGACCTTTGTGGGAGATAGATTCGATTACATCAGGGTACAGAGTGCCCTGTGCAAGGAATTTAACGTTGTTGATGCGAGATGCTTCTGCATCGAAAACTTCGATGAATTCGTAACCGATGATCTTACGTTTTTTCTCTGGGTCTTCAACGCCATCAAGCTTGGATAAGAAGCGATCGCGTGCGTCAACTACGGTCAGGTTGAGGTCGAAGTGTTCGCGCAGGTAGCTGGAAACTTCTTCAACTTCGTTCTGGCGCATAAGACCGTTATCTACAAAGATGCAGTGGAGGCGGTGACCGATTGCTTTGTTCAAAAGAACTGCAACAACGGTGGAGTCGATACCACCGGAAAGACCACAAACCACGTTGCCTTCAGGACCAACAGTTTCCTGACAATCTTTAATTACAGCATCAATAAAGCCGGACATAGTCCAGTCTGGTTTGATGCCAGCAATTTTGAAAAGGAAGTTGTTAATCATGGTGTCGCCACCCTCAGAGTGGTGCACTTCCGGGTGGTACTGGAGAGCGTAGATGTTTTTTTCTACACACGCCATCGCGGCAACTTCGAGAGTTTCTGTAGAGCCAATAACTTCGAAGGAAGGTGGCACAGATTTAACCTGATCGCCGTGAGACATCCATACACGTAAAGATTCTTCACGGTTAAGATCAGCAAAGAGAGGGCAGTCTGCGGTCATGTTAAAGTCCGCAGGGCCGTACTCGCGTGTTTCAGAGCTTGCAAGTTCGCCACCCAGATTGTGGGCGAGAAGCTGCATGCCGTAGCAGATACCGAGTACTGGTACGCCAAGTTCGAGCAGACCCATATCGAGAGTTGGTGCTTCGTCATCACCAACGCTTGAAGGACCGCCGGAAAGGATTACAGCGGAAGGATTCATTGCTTTGACTTCTTCGGCTGTAACGATGCAAGGGTGAATTTCAGAGTATACGCCTGCTTCGCGTACGCGACGCGCGATAAGCTGAGTAAACTGAGAGCCGTAGTCAACAATAATGACTTTGCTAAGTGCGTCCATAATGTCCTCTAAAAAGAGAGATTAGTTCTCAACTCGGTAGTTGGGAGCTTCTTTTGTAATGATAACGTCGTGAACGTGAGATTCACGCAGACCTGCAGCAGAAATTTCTACCATTTTAGAAACTTCAGGCATGTCAGTAATAGTCTTTGCGCCAATGTAGCCCATACCGGAACGGAGACCGCCCATTAACTGGTGCACGGAATCCTGTACAGGTCCTTTATATGGAACACGTCCAACAATGCCTTCTGGAACAAGCTTCTTGCTCTTTTCCTGGAAGTAACGGTCAGAGCTACCAGCTTTCATTGCATCGATGGAACCCATGCCACGGTAGTTTTTGTAACGACGACCCTGATAGAGAACTGTTTCACCCGGGGATTCGTCTGTACCGGCGAAGAGGGAGCCAATCATGATGGAAGATGCACCAACACAAAGGGCTTTTACAATATCACCGGAGTACTTGATGCCACCGTCAGCAATGATATGGCGACCAAATTCTTTAGCAGCTTTGCAGCATTCCTGAACAGCTGTAATCTGTGGAACACCAACACCAGCAACAATACGGGTTGTGCAGATAGAACCAGGTCCAATCCCAACCTTAACGGTGTCTGCGCCAGCTTCGAACAATGCTTTTGCGCCTTCGTAGGTTGCAACGTTACCTGCAATGATCTGTGCATCAGGGAACTCGGTGCGGATAGATTCTACAGCTTTAAGAATATTTAATGAGTGACCGTGAGCGGAGTCGAGAACGAGCACGTCTGCGCCTGCATCAAGCAGAGCTTTCGCACGTTCTTTACAATCTGCGCCTACACCCAATGCTGCTGCCACACGCAGACGACCATTTTCATCTTTACATGCGTTAGGATATTTAATTTCTTTTTCAATATCCTTCATGGTGATGATGCCCTGCAAGTGGTTGTCGCTGTCAACTACGAGCACTTTTTCAATGCGGTGCTTGTGCAGGTGCTCTTTTGCCTGCTCCAGAGTTGTGCCAACAGGAACAGTTACCAGCTTGTCTTTTGTCATCATTTCAGAAACGAGCGTGGTGTCTGGGTCGTCAACAAAACGGACGTCACGGTTTGTTATAATACCGACAAGATTGCCGTTTTCAACAACCGGAAGACCGGAAATTCTGTAAGTAGACATAACTTCGAGAGCCTGAGTGATGGTCAAGGAAGGCTCAACAGTTACTGGATCAAGAATCATTCCGGATTCTGATTTTTTTACTTTTTCTACTTCAAGGCACTGCTGCTCAAGCGGCATGTTCTTGTGAACAACGCCGATGCCACCGTGTCTTGCCATCGCGATAGCCATGTCAGATTCGGTGACGGTATCCATTGCTGCTGAAATCAGCGGAATGTTCAGTGCGATGGAATTAGTGAGCTGAGTGGATAAGTCCACCTGATCCGGCGTGGCTTCAGAATAACCAGGAAGAAGCAACACGTCGTCAAAAGTCAGTGCTTTGCCTAAGATTACGCTCATGGTGTGGGTCTCCAAATTCGTTTTGGGTAGCTATTAAAAAAGGCCACAGTAGCGTAAATTCACGCATTTAACCGGCCTGGAGTTCAGTACTTTCTTCCCTAGCAAGTAGGCGGATAGTACTTTAGGTAATCCCGTTAGCGTATGCGTCCTTTAGGTCTATGTCAACGCTTATTATACTTTTTATATGGTAGTGAAACCGATACCGAGCATTATATCACAAAAAAAAGAAAATATACTTTGATACAGCATGAGACATAACCTTGATACGCTGCGGGACAACCTATGCAAAAAGCGCATTGCAAGTGCAATGCGCTTTTGAAATTAGAAAAACATCAGCATGTTATTTTTTATCAAGTTCTTTTTGTGCTGCTATCTTAAGATGATTTTCAGCAGCTGATTCAACAATTTTCTGGAACTGTATTTTACCCTCGGCAGGTTTATCCAGATAGTATGTAAGCAGTATGCCTAAATTATACCGAGCGGAAGGATCGTCCGCGATGCTCAAAGATGTTTCAAATGCTTTGGCAGCGTTGGTGTAACTTTCCAGTTTAAAGTTCGCCATGCCGAGCATGTAGAACAGGTGGGCGTTACTAGGCTGAGCTGCAATGCCGCGCTGGATAAACTTACGCGCCTGACTGTATTCCCCGTCTTCCATGAAGTGTCGGGCAATTTCTTCAATCAGTTTTACATTATTTGCATCTTTTTTGAGTTTCCCCATCAAGTCTGCAATATGTGCTGAATTGTCTGGTTTAGACTGTTCTGAGGTGGCATTGCGTGACTGTACAAAGTTGGTCAGACTCGGGTGATTCGTACGGTAGACACCAGAGGTGACCAGCATTGCTGCGAATCCCAAAAGGATTGCCGCAATGAATATTTTTGCAGCGGCGTTCGGCTGCTTCATTGGAGTTTTAGTCATTCATTAACTCCATTTGGCGAATGCGTTTGCTGAGTTCGCAATGCTTACGGGCAATAACAAAAAGGTAACCTGCAATGCCTACCCATACTGCAACATTAGCCATGAGGAGCCAGTTGGAGCTTTCCATGATGAATCTCCTTGTGTGCCTCGTAAAATAAGGCGGTTATATTTCGTCGTGTGTTGTTAAGTTATCAATTCGGTCAGACAACGCCATCTGTGAAGATCGAATCCCCACAAGAGCAGCCCAGATAAGACCGAAGCAGAGAACGCAGACAATAACAGTAAGTTTCATTTCCGGTTCCAGCCCACCTGTCTTGCTGTTGAATACAGCAGGGTGGATGGAGCGCCAAAGGCGTGCGGAAAGAAATACAAGAGGTACGTCGATAAAAGCGGCAATGCCGACAACAGAGCTGACTACCGCTTTGCGTTCTGTCGAAAGGGACATGGAGCGCAGGATAAGATAGCCTGCGTAAACGAACCACATAACAAGGGTTGTTGTTAAGCGAGGGTCCCATGTCCACCAGACGCCCCAGCTGTGGCGTCCCCAGATCATTCCGGTAACAAGTGCAAGCCCGCTGAAAAGAACACCTACTTCAGCAGAGGCGGCAGCAAAGTTGTCCCAGAATCGTTTACGGGTTTTGAGGTACAGAATGGAGGCAATGAATACACAGAAGAAGCTGAAGAGTGACCACCACGCCAGCGGCAGATGGGTGTAGAACACCTTCTGCACAATGCCCATAACCTGTTCAACAGGGGCATACTGGTAGATGAGGTACTGGCTCAACGCCATTGCCGGTGCGGCTAAGAGTGCCACAGGTGCTATCCATTTTGTTCGCATCATATCCTCTGTAACTGTTATATGCGTATCTGACATTTTTTGAATAAGAAAACAGTCAGTTACTGATAAAGTGCTTCCTATCCTTGCGAGCGTAATACGGCGAACATGTCCGTATTCTATTCTTCGCCGCTGTAAACAAAGCCGAAGAGCAATAGCCCAGCTGCTCCGAATAGTGCGTCGAAGGCACAGGCGATGCCAAGCCAGTCGCCAAAGCCTTCCGGAATGATTCCGGAAAATGCAGCGGAGCCGATACGCACGCCTGCAAGCAATATAGGAATAAGCAACGGGAACAGAATGATAGAGAGTAAAGACTCTTTTGCAGCCTGTCCCTGAGAAAGCGCACCAAGCAGCGCGCCGAGCAAAATTAATCCAAGGTCAATAGCAAGGAGCATTGCCAACCCTATGTGCCATAAATGAGACACGGATTGACCAAGGAAGACAATTGTTGCTGGCAAAAATACTGCCTGAGCACATAAAAGAAGAATAAAGCCGCCCAATGCCTTACCAATCCAGACTGCCTGCACAGGCGCTGGGGAAAGAAGTAAGCCGAAACGGGCACCGTTTTGTTCTTCCAGACTGAATAATGTATTGAAAACAAGTACCTGACAGAAAACTGATGCCAGCCAGAATATGGCAGCAGCAGCCTGTGCACTCATTTTTTCACCGATCTGTTGGGATAAACTGAATACAAAGATAAGCAGTAAGCCGAGTAAAAGCGCCTGAATAAGACCTGTGCCTCGCGCAAGCACGAGTTTAAGATCTTTTGCAGCTATTGAAACAGCAGCCCTTAGCATACCGCCTCCGGTGTGTAGCCTTGTGCTTGACCAAAGTACTCTACCTGCTTGTCGCGGATAGCAAGTACATTGTCAGCACGTACAAGGTCAGCAGCAACCGAATGGCTGATCCAGACTAATCCTGCACCGCGCTCTTTTGCCGCAGCAATCTCGTTGTGCAAGATGCCCATAGAACGGACATCCAACCCAGTTCCCGGCTCATCGAGCAGGATCAGGGACGGCTGAAGTAAGAACACGCGAGCAAGATTCAAGCGCTGCGCCATGCCTCGAGAAAAACAACCGGCGCGCTCAAAAGCAAAACGTTTCAGCTCTACACGGTCAAGTGCGTTCAGCAAGGTTTTCTCGTCCGTCTTTTGCCCATGCAGGCTAGACCAGAATGACAAGTTTTCAATGGCTGACAAATCAGGATAGATAAAGGTTTGATGCCCTACATATCCAATTTTATTGTTTTCTACTGTAAGCTCAACGTTTCCGGCGGTAGGCTCGGAAAGTCCTGCCATAATCTTGAGCAAGGTCGATTTACCAGCACCGTTAGGACCAGCCAGCAATGTGACAGTGCCTGATTCAATAGTGCAGGAAACGTCCTTGATAATTAGACGGTTGCCATACATTTTGGCAACCTTGTCCAGTTTAAGCAGCATCCGTTACCTTTTCAGATTTTCGGAATCGGGTGAACCCGATGAACGGGAAGAGACACATAATCGTACCACCAATCCAGAACCAGTTAACCATAGGCTCAATACTTAATGTAACTGTGATGTTACCTTGAGTGTCTGCGCCTAACAGAGATGAGTATAACTCTTCTCCAAAGGACGGAATGATAGATACTTCTGCGAAGGATCTGTTTTTACCGAATTTATGGTAAAGGCGGCGCTGAGGCTCAAGTGTACCTATGAGCTTGCCGTCTTCATAAACATCAATGTCAGCTTGAAGGAAGATGTATTCCCTTGCTTCGCCTTCATACAGCTCTTTGTACTTGAAGGTATATCCTTCAAGAGTAACTGTCTCACCGCGTTTAATCTGTGTTTGCAGTTCCTGCTTGTATGGTCCGGAGAATGCAATACCGATGACGATAAGCGCTACCCCGAGGTGTACGCCGTATGCACCGATGGCACGGTTGCTTTTGCGTGTAGAGGCATCCGTTGCGAACAACAACACGATACCAACAATACAGGCCGCAGCGGAAGCGACAGCAAGGATTGAAACAGGAATTGTGTATCCGGAAAGGTACATAGCAACACCTGTCACAACAAAAACTACGCTTACCGCACCGAACATGATGCCGCTTTTAACGCCGCCGTTCCATTTCATCCAAGGGCAGATCATAAGCAGTACAGAAATGATTGCTGCCAAAGGCATGCAAACGCTGTTGTAGAACTTCTGGTCTAAACCTTGCGGGTTTTCTGTGAAGAACTTGGAGAAAACCGGCCACATAGTGGCGATAAGAATGATAACGCCCAGTGCAATAAGGAACCACGCAGCAACCAGCAGCAAACCTTCACGGCTGAAAAGTTCTGCCATAGGTTTTGCTTTTGGATTTTTACTCGTGATTGCTGCAAACAAGGACAGCACGGTGAAGAATATAATAAAAATGAGCAGTGGCGTTCCAACGCTACCACCGCCGAATGCATGCAGAGATTCAACAACACCACTACGGACAAGGTAGGTTGCAAACAACGCAGAAATACTTGTGAGTGCAACAAGGAAGGTGTTTGTTCTGTGCAGCTTACCGCGACGGGTTTCGATAACGGAGGTATGCAAAAATGCAGAGCCTACAAGCCACGGAATAAGAGAGGCGTTTTCTACAGGGTCCCATGCCCAGTAACCACCCCAGCCGAGTTCCATGTATGACCACCAGCAACCGAGGATAATACCTGCGGTAAGGGTGAGCCATGCAAAAAGAATCATGTTGCGGGAAGCATCTGTCCAGCTGTCTTCGTTATGCTGACTTCTGTTCAACGCCTGTGCTAGAGCAAGGCAGCTTGGAATGGTAAAGCCACCGTAGCCAAGGAATAACAATGGCGGGTGGAAGATCATACCAGGGTTCTGCAACAGCGGGTTCAAACCGTTACCGTCAGCAGGAATAGGGCTGATGAGGGTAAATGGGTTTGACCATGTAGTCAGTAGGAATAAGAAAAAGCTGGTAAAGGTAAAGAAGAGCATCCAGAACCACATTTTAGTGCCATCTGAAAGCGCTTTGTATGCGTTAGTATAAAGAAAAATCATGCCGCATAACGCAACAGACCATGCCCAGAACAGTAATGAACCGGCTTGTCCTGCCCAAAAGGCGGTTACGCGATAAAAAAGTGGAAGGTCGAGGCTGGTGTAGCTTGCGACATAGTAGTTTGAAAAATCAAAATTAACCAGCGCCCATAAAAGAATGGATGAACTTACAGTGATGAGCGTTGTTATCATCATCTGTGAGGTTTCAATCCAGTGCAGCAGGGTAGAGCGCCCCTGCCAAATCTGCAATGCAGCGACTGCGCCGAAGCCAAGGGCAAACAGCAAAGACGCTACCAGCAGCAAAAATGCTAAGAGATGCATAATGCTCCTTCAGCCGGTATAACGGCAGCGTGGGGGAAGTAGTACGGAGAGAATAGTTTTCGGTGTGCAGCCGGTTATTCTCTATTTTTCTTTTCGTACTTCGATGGACATTTAGTCATAAGCGTACGGGCTTGAAACGCCTTGGTGGCGTTATCAATATTGCCTTCAACAATAACTTCTGCACCGGATTTAAATGTATCCGGCACTGCGCCATTGAATACAACAGGCAATACAATTTTCTTGTCGTGAGCATCTTCAAGCATAAAACTAACACCAAGACCCTCCTCATGTCGCTTGATTTCGCCTGCCTTAACGGTACCGAAAAGGCGTGCTGAGCCAAGCTGATCTGGTGTCATTGCTAATGCTTCAGAAACTTCAAGAAAATATACGCTGTTTTGTGAAAAACCGGTGAAAAGCAAGTACCCAAGACCTCCTAAAAAGAGGAACAGGGCAGCAATGTATACGCTTTTTCCGTTTTTCTTTGCCATAGTGTCTCCTGACAGTGTCTAGTTTATGGACAGATATGTCCGACAGTATCTGAGCCTTTCTCCCCCGGTTCAGATGCCTTTTCAAATAATTGGTTTGGTGCTTCATTGCAACAAATAGTTTGCAGACTATATCTGTCGGATATCCGTTGCAGGTTGCATGGAGCAACAAAAACTGTTCCTGTCAGCACGCAAAAAGCAGACTTTCTGCCGTAGCGTATCGGAACCAGTAAATATGTTATTAGTTGCTATACATTACTATTAGCGTTTAAGCAATTTCCCTTTGCCAAGCTGTTTTCGTTTTTCTCGCGCAAGGCGCTGCATATCGTCGACTCTGTCGGTTTCATCAACAATTTCTTTGCCGAGGATTTCTTCAAGCACGTCTTCCAACGATACGAGACCGCTTATGCCGCCGTATTCATCAACGGCAACAAACAGGTGGTCTCTGCGTTCCAGAAAGTTTCTGAGAACTTTGTCGAGCGTAACGGAGTCGAGCACAAAATGGACAGGGCGCATCAATTCAGTAAGCTTTGTTTCTGTGCGACCAGCTGCTAACTCTTCATAAATTGATCGGCGCATTACGATACCAATAATGTCTTCATTATCTTCAGCATAGACAGGAATACGGCTGTAATGCTTCATTTCCAATTCTTGCTGCGCTTCTTTTACTGTGAGTTCAACAGGAAGCGTGAACGAAACCGTGCGCGGCGTCATAACTTCATGCACATGTTTGTTGTCTAGCGAGAGGATATTTTGAATTGAAATAGCCTCGCTCGGTTCAATTTCACCAGCTCGACGTGAAAGGCTTACAATAGCCCTGATGTCGTCTTCCGTTGCGTTAGGCTCTGTTGCTGAAGGCGTGAGCTTTCGAGTCATCCATGAACATAGATAGATGACAGGGGTAAGCATAAATACAAGGAAATTAAGTGGTTTTGCGATAAAAGAACTTAGCTGGCGAGAATATGATACACCAAGCGTTTTCGGTAGTATTTCTGAAAAGATTAGAATGCTTACAGTGAAGCATATTGCAAAATATGGCATGTGCTCCGCGCCGTACACCTTGGTAAAAGCAGCGCCGGCAAGGGTCGCGCCAGCGGTGTTGGCAACTGTGTTCAGAGTGAGAATAGCCGTAATAGGGCGCTCAACATCACTGCGGAGTTTGAATAGAGTAGTACCGATTTTGGAACCTGTGCTACGAAGCCGTTCAATATGGCTCCATGGTACAGAATATAAAATAGCCTCAGTAATAGAGCATGTTGCCGAAATGATGATAGAAAATGCTACGGCAGTTATTAACTCAAACATGTAGTTCCTTCGAATAAATTACATACACCGTCGTGGTTACGGAAATTTGTAGGATGCAACTCCTACCATAAAACGTACTGTATATATTACAATTCTGTTTCTGTTTGAAATAGCAAAAAAGCTTCAACGATGCGTACAAGGTTTGTCGGTTCAACAAGAGGACGCCTAGTTGAACTGTGATTATACATAATTATTATTAAGTTACTGGCAAGATAGCAATATAGTAACCGTGCTAAAAAAATGCAGTAGGTACAATTAGGCGAAGTGTTCCCACAATGCCAATGGCTTCAAGCTAAGCGTGACGTATAGCATGAAGCTGTGTTTTATTTTGCTCTGTTGATATACCGTTAGCAGTGCATAGTCGTTGTTGCAGAATGTCGCATCCAGCAAACAGGGGCAGTTGTCAAGAGTCTTGTGTTTCATTTTCTTGCAAAAAACAGCATGCCGTGCGAAAGAGTCGCCAACGCTACTCCAGTATAACTGATAACAGATTCTCAGGGAAAAAATAAATGGCGCACATAAAAAATATACTGCTTGATCGTGACGGTACGGTGATTGTTGACAAACACTATTTATCTGATCCTGAAGGGGTGGAACTTATTCCTGAGGGGGGTAAAGCCCTTGCCATGCTGCAACAGGCGGGAATGCGCTTGTATGTTTTGACCAATCAGTCTGGCATCGGACGGGGCTATTTTTCTGAAGATGACCTCCATGCGTGTACTGTTCGCCTTGATGAACTTGCAGAACTTTTTGGTGCCTTGATCGAAGATACTGTATACTGCCCTCATACTCCTGAAGATGATTGCAATTGCCGCAAACCACGCACAGGTATGTGGGAGCAGCTAAGTGACATGTACGGCTTAGAGGCGAAGGAATCAGTTATGATCGGTGATAAATTTGCAGATATAGAACTCGGTAAAAATGCTGGATTAGCGGCGTCTATTCTTGTTCTCACAGGCAAAGGTGAGAAAGAGCGCCAGAAGCTGGAATTGCCTGAGGTAGATGAATCCACAGGATATGTAACTGTATCGAATGAAAATGGTTGGACGCTTGCCGTTGCAAAAGATATTTCCGCAGCCGCACGCTGGATTTCCAATGCATTCGCAGCAGGGGATAAGTAAATGGATAGGATAGGCATTTGGAATACCGCCTTTCTTGGTGATGCCGTACTGACGCTTCCGCTTATTCGCACGGTGAAAGCCGCATATCCAGATTCCCCGATAGATTTTTATGTCCGAAAGGGTGTTGAGCCGTTATTTGCTGCTCAGCCTGAGTTGGATAACGTGTATGCGTATGACAAACGCGGGGCGCAAAAATCTATTTTTGCCGCAATGTCGTTTGGTCGAGAATTGGCAAAAAAAGATTATTCATTGTGGATCTCAGCGCACACAAGTTTGCGAAGCGGTGTGATTGCTCGCTGGACATCAGCCCGTACTCGTATTGGCTACAATAAACCTGCGTTCAACAACTGGCTGTATACAACAACAGTCGATAGAAAGTTTTTTGAGCTGGAAGAGATTGAACGGCTCATGCAGCTTGTTAAGCCGCTGTCTATTACAGACACTGTGGACTGGCCGGAACTGATTTTGCCGCAGCAAGCATATAATGATGCTGATGGGTACTGGAATAAGCATGTGGATTCCCCGGTGCTGGGCGTTCATCCCGGTTCTGTATGGGCAACAAAGCGTTGGCCTGCTGAATATTACGCAGAAGTAGTCGCAAAGGCTATTGAGGCAGGCGCGCAGGTAATGGTCTTTGCCGGTCCCGGTGAAGAAGCTATAGCGCAGGACGTTATAGCCCAGAGCGGTGCGGCGCAATCAGATAGATTACTCGACCTTTCCGGCTCCCTTTCCCTTGTGCAGCTTGCAGCATACTTAAATAAACTTGATTGCTATGTGACAAACGACTCCGGTCCAATGCATATTGCATGGGCGCAGCGTACGCCTGTTACCGCAATTTTTGGTCCTACAGTTCAGGAGTTAGGTTTTTATCCTCGTGGCGAATCTTCTACCGTTCTGGAAACAGAGATAGTGTGCCGTCCTTGCGGGATGCATGGTCCTAAAACATGCCCTAAAGGTCATTTTAAGTGCATGCATTCTGTGACACCGCAAATGGTGTGGGAAGACGCTAGCAAGAAACTCTTTGGGTAGGATCTGCTTCCAGCTTATATTTTCACTGTCGTTTTATAGGGTGAAAAACTGGCTAACAGTTCTGCGCATACAATGTAAAAACAGACCCTCAAAAAATTTATATACTCCATAGCTACCTTGAATCTGCTATACTGCTCTCAATTCTAAGGAGGGTTTTATGGCAGTTTGTAGTGAAATGAAAAAAGGTGATGTCTACCATTGTTCTTCATGTCATTTGGAAATTAAGGTAGAAAAAGGGTGTGCATGCAAAAGTGACGGCGACGTTGAACAACGGTGCTCTGTTCCGTTACAATGTTGTGGTAAGCCGTTGAAAAAGAAACAAGGCTAATAAGCTCGACGCTATTAGCTTCAGTGCTAGCAGAAAAAATCAGGCAAATTATGTTTCAGTACATGGTATACGCCTGATTTTTTTGTAATGTATGTACTGCATCATGCCCTTATATTTAAATAAATGGAGACCAGTGGGAGTAACGTTTAACTTGCTTCATTTGTTTGAGAAAAATATGGATTACGTCATGTTATGTTCATTTTTTCGTAACTGTGACAACATAAAAAGAGCAGAATAGAACGTTCTGCTCTTTTATTTCAGATCGTTTTTTATTCTGCCATAGCACTGGAAAAAGTACTCGATAATCAGGCGTACTTGCTCTGAATACATTCCTTTTTTGTGTTATATGTATTTTACGGCAGTGTAATAGGAAAAAAAGAACAAGAGCAGCGCGTTAGGGGCTGCTCTTTTTTTATGTCATGGAAATAATGAATAAAAAAAGAGTATACTTGTGGGATAACGATTAGGAGAAAGCCTGTGAGTATACGTAATCAAATCGTCATTGCGTTGTTGTTTATTCTTGTCGGCTGTCTGCTTGTAAATGTGAGCAGAGCGGCAGAGTCTGCCGTTCCACAAATTCCAGAAAATGCCACCAGCACACAGGTGGACGCTATTCTTGCAGGTATGAGCGATGAGCAAGTACGGGCGTTACTAATAGAAGAGCTTCGCAAAGATATTGCATCTGCTCCAGCGACGAAAACAGAGACGAATTGGGCAGCCTCGTTTTCTGCAATGCTTACAAAGGTTCACAATCGATTTGAATACTTATTCGGCGATGCTGCACAAACAGCGCAGGACATGCCGGATGTTTTGTATGACGCTGTAAGCGGAAGCGGTAAAGTTCCCTTAGAGAAGCTTGCGACGGGAATAGTGATGCTTTCACTCGTGTGGATTGTCGTCCGCTTTCTTTATCGGAAAAAGACGCAGAAGTTACGAAAAATTATTGAGACTACACCAAAGGAGTGGGGCTTTTTAAGAAAAGTTTTCAGGCTTTGTATGCGGGCTGGTATCGACTTAATCGGCATTGTACTTTCAAGTGTTGTAATTCTCATCCTGTACCTTATTTACTACGAGCAGAACAATGCTGCTAAGCCGATTATTATATCGTGGTTTATCGCTGTTGTGCTGGTTGATACGGTTGCCTTGCTTGCACGCTTTGTTCTTGTGCCTAAAGCGGAAGGGCTACGGTATCTGCCGTTAAAAAATGAAACTGCCATGACAATTTATAAGTGGACGCAATGGATAAGTCGCATTGGGGCAATTGGACTGCTGATTTCATTTCTTATTCTTTTGCAAGGCGAAGCAGAACGCTGGTATTTGCTTTCACTGGCGATAACAGGCTTTGTTGTTGTCTGCGGTATTTCACTGTTGATTGTCTGGGAAGCACGAAACGGTACAGCAGCGTTACGCAGGGGCGCTCAGGAAGGGACATTGCGGTATCAGCTTGCAGGTATTTGGCATATAATGCTTGTGACGGCACTCTTTATAGGGTGGGGATGCTGGCTTGTTGTGCTTATGGTTCATGGTTCCAGCGCTGTTATTCCTGCCATCGCTACTATTTTGAGTGTTCCAGCATACTGCGTGATTAATTGGCTTGCGCAGCAGCTTGTTGATTGCATGAGTGGCGTGGCGCTACAGACAGGAACATGTACCTCAGCGGATATTTCTACCGAAATTTCAGCTTCTGACGACGTAAAGCCGGATGAAGATTTCGCAGAAAAAACAGACGCAAATTCAGAAAAACAAACTATTACAGCCGATCAAGACGCAATTACGACATCGGAGTCAACAGCTGTTGAGCCCAAAAAAGTAGCCTTTGACACACATATTTCAACAGCAGCGCGGTTCCGCAATATTCTAAAAATGAGCTTCCGTATCGCTATTTTTCTCGTATTGTTTATGGCATTGCTCTACATGTGGGGAATTCCTGTGCGTGTTGGCTTAGCGACGGCTCAATCGTTTATCGGCATTCTTATTACAGTGGTTGTTGCGTATATAGTGTGGGCATTTATAAGTGTGGCTATCGAGCGGAAAATTAATACTCACGGTGTTGAAGAAGCTGACACAGGTGGAGAAGGTGGCGGTGGGGGCGGAGATCGCTTTGCAACGCTTCTCCAATTATTTAGAAAATTCTTGTTTGGTTTTCTTGTCATAGTCGTCTCGCTTATTATTTTGTCGTCACTCGGTATTGATATAACTCCGCTTCTTGCCGGTGCCAGCGTGTTTGGTCTTGCCATCGGTTTTGGAGCACAGACGTTAGTCAAAGACATTATTTCCGGCATATTCTTTCTTATGGATGATGCGTTCCGCGTGAATGACTACATTCAGATTGGCGAATCAATGGGAACAGTGGAAGAAATCTCTATCCGTGCGCTTAAACTTCGCCATCATCGCGGATCGTTATTTACCATACCGTTTGGAACAATAAGCTTTGTAACGAACATGTCCCGTGGTTTTGCCATTATGAAACTGTCGTACCTTGTTCCATTTGATACTGATGTGAAGAAAATTAAAAAAATTATGAAGCGTATTAATAAGGAAGTACGTGAAGACCCTGCACTCGATGCGTTGTTACTGGATGACATTAAATCGCAAGGTGTGAAATCAATTGAACAATACGGGCTTCGTATGCGCGTTAAGTTTATGACAAAACCGGGTGGGCAGTGGAATATAAGAAAAGTGGTCTACGATAAGATGCGTAAAATTTTCAAAGAAGAAGGAATTGAGTTTGCTCGACCAACTGTAGGCGTGCATGTGCCGGACGGTGAACAATTGACTCCAGAACAGCAGCAAGAGCTTTCGGCAAAAGCGCAACAATTGGCAGATGATAGTGCGGCAGCACAGGCAAAAAGCACTGCCTAACTTCTGTATTATTATGTATGTGATAAGCCTGCGGCGCTTTTTTTGTCTCCGACGGGCAGGGAGATAATCCCCCTGCACCCCTATTATTCGAGGCAAGCCGTTCTCGTCGTCCCATACGTGGCTCAGTCGCCATGCGTCTTTTGTTGATTTGGCGGGTGATGTGGATACGGAGTTTGTTTTCGCTCAAGCACCATACCCATAATCGGGTCAAGGGGGACTCCCCCTTGCGGATGCAAGGCAGCGCCTGCCCCTCGGAGAGTCGCCGAAGGCATTCCAATAGACGACAGCGAGCGCGCTATGACTGTTCTTTAAGAAACTTGCTGATTGCTTGACGAGTTACGCCGATAAGCTGTGCTGCGCCGGATTGATTGTTGTTTGAACGATGGAGCGCTTCCTTGAAAAGAGCCGCTCGTACTTCTTTTACGGTAGGAAGCGAAGTTCCGAATGTGATTGAAGGTTCAATTTGTATGGAGCCAGAACCGTCCGGTTGATAATCATAAGACTGGGTAAGTAGCCGTTGGACGTGGCTTGTTTCTAGTACCCCGCTTGAACAACTGCCAGCGCAATCAAAGATAAGATTTTGTAACTCGCGTATGTTCCCCGGGAATGCATATTGAGAAAGAAATCCTGCTAGCTCTGAAGGATTGGAGCGTATTTTTTTGCCTGAATTGCTTTCTGCTTCTTGTAGAAAATGAGCGATAAGCTGCGGAAGGTCTTCTCTTCGTTCTCGGAGCGGTGGTATGTGCAGCAGGTGTCCCCGTAATCTGTAGAATAAGTCTCGTCGAAATTTACCGCTTTCTTGCAATTCAGTAAGATTCTGGTGTGTTGCGGCAATGATACGAGCCGATGAACGCTTTGGCATATCGGAGCCGAGTGGGCGGTATTCATGCTCTTGAAGAAGTCGCAAGAGTTTTGTTTGCGATGCAAGACTCAGATCACCTATCTCATCAAGAAAGAGCGTGCCATTTTTTGCTTTTTCCACAAGTCCCATGCGAGGCGCTGTTGCACCTGTGTAGGCTCCTTTGGTGTGCCCGAAGAGGGTGTCTGCGACGACATTATCGTCAAGCCCTGCAATATTGAGTGCAACAAATTCACCTGTACGACCACTGGAGTCGTGCACAGCCTTGGCTATAAGCTCTTTGCCAACACCACTTTCACCAGTAATAAGCACAGGGCGCGAGGTCTCTGCAATGGCTTCAATATATTGAAAGATAGAGTGCATCTCTTTATTTTGCGTTATGATGGTTGCAAAATACTCTGGGTGATCCAACTCTTTTTTGAAGAAGCGTTCTCGCAGTGATGTGTTTTCCTGCCGCAATTCGAACATTTCAATAGCATGCCGCACTGCTGCTATGAGCGTGTCGCGCTCTTCTGTTTTGACTATAAAATCGAAGGCTCCAAGCCGCATACAGTTCACAGCACTTTTTACCTGATTTAGACCGGAGACAACGAGAATTGGAATATTGGGATGCTGGGCAACAATTTGCGGAATGAGTTCTTCACCGGAAATATTGGGCATCATCAAGTCAATCGCAATGGCACAAAATTGTTGTGACTGTAAGCGGGCTAGTAGATTCGTACTGTCGTTTTCTGTGACGACGTTATCAATTCCTTTGGCGCGTAGCGTTGTTTTAAAACTTACAAGCCAAGAATCTTCATCATCAACAAGTAAAAGTGGGTGTCTTGGATAGTTACTGGACATTATGAATCTCCGCCAATAATTGCTGGCAGGTGTAATTGTGCGATTGTACCGCCTGCGGGGTTAGGAAAAAATTGAAGAGTTCCTGAATGCTCCTGAACAATTGCGGATGAAACGGATAACCCAAGACCTGTTCCTCCGGAGTCTCTTTTAGTTGTGAAGAAAGGATCAGTGATTTTTGATAAGAGATGCTCAGGGATGCCGCTTCCTGTATCTGCGACAGAAATTCCTACAAGGTTTGATTCTGCAAGGTACGCTGATGTGATGGTGACACTGTCATTTTTGCAGTTGAGCGCTTCGCAGGCGTTCACGAGCAGATTAATAAATACTTGGGAGAGGCGTTGTCTGTTACCTCGCACAGGTGGCAGTTCTTCTGCAAGGTCGGCTGTAAATGTGTTGGTGTGCATGGATATCAATTTTTCCAATAGTGGAAGTGAACTGCGAATCATGTCGTTTATATCGACATCCCACATCAATTCAGCCGGTTCTACGCGTGAGTAATCTTTAAGGTTGTTTACAATTCCTTTAATTCGAGCTGCTCCATCCTGCATGCGTGAAACGAGATTCGGCAATTCATTTCGTAGCGAAGAATATTCTAAACCACCTGCCAAAAAATCCCCGTTTTCTTTGTAATATTCTTCTAGGATTGGAGTGATGCCTTGCCAGACATCGTTAATAAGCGGCAGATTCATGGTCATAAAGCTGTTCGGGTTGTTGATTTCGTGTGCGACGCCGGAAACAAGAACCCCGAGTGAGACCATTTTATCTGCCTGAATAAGCTGCTGCTCTTTTTCTTTTGCTGCCAGTTCAGACTGTATCCGCTGGGTTATGTTGCGAATAGCGCAAACGCGAACATTTCTGCCTTGGAACGTGATATTTCGTTCCTGCACTTCTCCGATGATAGATTGAGAAGTTTTGCATGCAAACTCTCCTTGAAACCATACATTACCACTTTGCTCAGAGTAGGCTTGAACCGCTTCGCGATATTCAGGAACAGCAAGTGCATATATTTTTGTGCCGATAAGCTCTTCGCGTGTGAAACCAAACAGGGTGGTTGCTGCTTTATTTGCTTCTAAGATTGTTCCTTTATGGTGGATAAAGATAGCTTCGAACGTAGAATCTGAAAGCTGCCTGAAGCGCTCTTCACTTTCACGTAAGGCATGTTCTGCTTGTTGTCTTCGTGCAATAGCTTGTGCTTGCAAGTAGTTTTGTTGTGCCAGTGTGGAGAGTTGGTTGGCAATAAGACAAAGTGCTTTGCAGACTTTGTAGAACTGCTCTTTAGACATAATCGGTACATCTTCATATGCTTTTTGATATGCCTCTTCATCCGCTCCAATAGCTTTGGCGTACGCGATTATCTTTTTGTCCGGTTCCGAGGAAGTGCGTCTTTGTCCGATAATCCAGTTTGCCACATGCCGTTTGCCTACATAGATACTTGTCCCGCCATCTAACAGTCCGCTGCTCAAACACGGACGCATAATTGGTTCAAGCGGATTAAGAGTTCCGAATGCTGCGTCTGATCGCATGCAATTCTTCAATCCCATTTCAGTCTTGCGAATAACGTCGTTGCAAAGGCAGCAAAAGCCGCTTGGCTTTGTGATCGGTCTTCCATCAGGGTCTGTGATGATGGAGGCTACATCTGTGGCGTCGGCAAAGGCATCTTGAATTTGCTGAATTGCTGATAAATCGAAAATATTTTCAAATTTGAAATGAGAGTTTTCGGCTGGCAGGGCGCTGATGTCAGGAGGAAATTCACAAGACTGTCCGATATTTTTCCAAAGCATTTCCTCTGCTTCAAGTAGCGTAATGCGTTCTTGAAGAGAGGCAATTTCTTCATGCAACGATACAAGGGCATCATTACTTCGCTCGGCAGTTACGGGCATACATCCTTCCAGCAGCTAAAACGTGTAAACCATGTGTCAACCAAATTAACATGGTTGATAAACATAGGCAGTTAGCGGATATGCAGACGGCTAAGAACAGACAGCAAGAAAAGCTGTCAACTCTGGTTTACAAGAATGAATCACTCTACGCAATAGAACGGTGCTATTTTTTAGTAACTGTATAAAATATAATGTTATTTTTTATTTGGAACAAAGTTTTCTATAAGCATGTTGAATATCTCTGTGTTTGGTCGGCGTTTTGTTTGGCGGAGCCTCTGGTGCAGGAAGTTTCGGTACGGCTGATAGCTGCCGCTTTGTGCAAGGCGCTGCTGAGTTTTTAGAATTTATGGAGAGGGAGCTTCAATGGATCTATCAAAAGAAACAGCGTTGCGGATGATTTCAGCTGCCGAGGAAAAAGCCAATGAGTTGGGCGTGCCTATGGTTATTGCCGTAGTGGACAGAGGCGGAAACCTGATTGCACAGGTGCGTCAGGATGATGCTTTGTTGGCGAGTATCGATCTTGCGCTGAACAAAGCCTACACCGCTGTTGCCGTGAAAGTTTCCACAGAAACTTTGGGAGAACTCGCACAACCGGGTCAAAGTTTATATGGCATTCAAACTGATAAGAATGGTCGTTTTGTAATTTTTGGTGGTGGACTTCCGGTAACACACGATGACGTTATTATCGGTGGAATTGGTGTAAGCGGCGGCAGTGTAGAGCAGGATATAGCCTGTGCTGATGCTGGCTTGAGTGCGTTTTGCTAATCAGGAAAAAGTAAGGAGAAAGAGATGACAACTAATCCCCCGAAATTGGTGATTCCAAAATTGTGTGAGCCGACTGAACGTGTTTCTCAGGCACTTGAGCGTTTTGTTAATACAGCTCCTGCAATTTGTGCTGAACGCGCTGTGCTTTTGACAGAATCTTATAAAGCGACCGAAGGGCAGCCCATTGCTATTCGTCGTGCAAAGGCGCTTGAAAATGTACTGGCTAATATGTCCGTCTTTATTCAGGAAGGTGAGCTTATTGTCGGTAACCAATGCAGCATGCCTCGCTCTGCACCTATTTTTCCTGAATTTTCCTGCAAATGGGTAGAAGAAGAACTTGATCGTCTGGAAAAAAGAACAGCGGACGTGTTCCTTATTTCTGAAGAAACAAAAGAAAAGTTACGCAGTGCTTTTACATACTGGGATGGTAGAACCACTAACGAAATTGCTGCCGCTCTTATGCCGCCTGAATCATTGGAAGCGCATAACGATGTTGTCTACACAGTTGGAAACTATTTTTATAACGGCGTAGGGCATATTTCTCCTGACTACAGCAAAGTTCTCAATGAAGGTTTGAATTCTGTTGTTGAATCCGCAGAAAGCGCCATCGAAGAATTAGATTTTGCGGATGCCGATGCACAGAATAAACGTCGTTTCTTAGAATCTGTTGTGATCGCAAATAACGCTGTTATTGCATTTGCAGAACGCTTTGCAAAGGTTGCAGAAGAGCAGGCTGCTTCATGTGAAGGAACTCGTAAAGATGAGCTGCTAGAAATTGCTCGAATTTGCCGTAAGGTTCCTGCACAGCCTGCTGATACATTACAGGAAGCGTTGCAGGCGTTCTGGTTTGTTCATCTTGTTGTGCAAATTGAGTCTAACGGTCACTCTATTTCCCCTATGCGCTTTGACCAGTACATGAATCCGTTCTTGCAAGAAGGTTCAACTTCTGTGGAAAGAGCACAAGAAATGCTGGATATGCTCTGGGTGAAGTTTGCTGAACTGAATAAAGTTCGAGATGAAGCCTCCACCATGGCATTTGCCGGTTACCCTATGTTCATGAACCTTATTGTTGGTGGACAGCAACGTGATGGTTCTGACGCAACAAACGCTATGTCGTTCCTCGTTCTTCAAGCAAGCGCAAACACCAAACTCTACGCTCCTTCCCTTTCTATTCGTATTCATGAAGGCACTCCAGATATTCTATATAAACGTGCAGCAGAGGTAAGCCGCCTTGGTCTCGGATATCCGGCATACTACAATGATCGTGTGATTATTCCGGCACTCCTCGCACGCGGTTTAAGTAGAGAAGATGCACGAGACTACGGTATTATCGGCTGCGTAGAACCTCAGGTGGGCGGCAAAACTGAAGGATGGCATGACGCTGCATTCTTCAATATGTCTAAAGTCGTTGAGCTATGCTTGAATGATGGTGTGGACAGACGTACCGGTAAACAGATTGGTCCAAAGAGTGGTAAACTTGAAGATTTTACCAGCTTTGACGAAGTGATGCAGTCATACGAAGCTCAGACAAGCTATTTCGTAAAGCTGATGGCTGCGGCGGATAATGCTGTTGATATGACACATGGTAAGCATTGTCCGTTACCGTTCCTTTCCGGTTTAGTTGAAGATTGCATCGGGCGCGGTATGTCTCTTCAGGAAGGCGGCGCAATTTACAACTTCACAGGGCCACAGGGTGTTGGCGTTGCTAATGCTGGTGACTCTCTTGCTGCAATTAAGAAGCTTGTGTTTGAAGAGAAGTTGATTACTGTCAAAGAATTGCAAGATGCTCTGCACAGCAATTTTGAAGGACAGGAAGACCTGCGGCTTATGTTGGTAAACCGTGCTCCTAAATACGGCAATGACAATGACTTTGCAGACGCAGTGGCAAAAGATGCAGCCGATATCTACTGCAATGAAGTGAACCGTTACACGAACCCTCGTGGCGGTAAATTCCAGCCTGGTTTGTACCCTGCTTCTGCAAACGTACCTCTTGGTTCTGTTGTTACGGCAACTCCTGACGGACGCATGGCATGGAGTCCGCTTGCAGATGGTGTATCTCCTATCTCAGGTTACGATAGTTGCGGTCCGACTGCTTCAGTACTTTCCGTTGCAAAACTTGATCATGAAATTGCATCCAACGGTACGCTGCTTAACCAGAAGTTCCATCCATCAGCACTTGCAGGTGATAACGGACTTGAAAACCTGAAAGCAGTAACGGAAACATACTTCCAGAATGGTGGTTTCCACGTTCAGTATAACGTTATCAGCCGCGAAACCTTGGAATTGGCACAGGAAAAACCGGAAGACTACAAAGGTCTTGTAGTTAGGGTTGCCGGATACAGTGCATTCTTTACCGCACTCGACAAATCGCTACAGGACGATATTATCGCCCGTACCGAACAGACATTCTAAGCAACGTCGCGGAGCCGGATTTCCGGCTCCGCATTATAAAGGACATAGAGCATGACGTGGAAAGAACGCCAACACTCCTTTCGATTATCTGATCGATATAATGCTGCCCTGACCGGAACTGTTTTTGATATCCAGCGGTTTTCTGTTCACGACGGTAACGGGATTAGAACTCTGGTCTTTCTGAAAGGGTGTCCGCTGCACTGTATGTGGTGTCAGAATCCAGAATCGATGAGTCCGAAGCCGGAGTTGATGCGTCTTCCACACCTGTGCATTGGATGTGGTAAATGCATTGAGAAATGTCCAGAAAACGTGTTTTCGATTGACTCAGAAGGGGCATTTATTGTCGAGCGTGACAAATGCACATATTGTGGAGAGTGTGTTGCACATTGTTACGCAGGAGCCATGACCATTGTTGGTCGCTACATGACTGTGGACGACGTTATGGAAGAAGTAGAGCGTGACCGGCATTTTTATGAAACATCAGGTGGCGGCGTTACCTTTTCCGGTGGTGAGCCGACAATGCAGGCAGAGTTTCTTCTTGAATGTCTTTGTGAGGCGCATCGCAGAGGGCTGCACACAGCCATTGAAACGTGCGCTATGGTTCGTTCCGATGTATTTGAGAGAATTCTCGAGCATACAGATCTCGTGTTGACTGATATAAAGCATATGGATTCAGCCCAGCATAGAAGACTAACAGGGGCACCGAATGAACTTGTGTTGCGTAACATTTCGAATGCGGCAGCAATGGGGAAGAAACTTCGGATACGAGTCCCGCTTATTCCCGGCTGTAATGATTCCGTAGAAAATATAGAAGCAACAGCAAAATTCGTTTCTTCGCTTGGTTCAAATGTTGAATCACTGGATATCCTCCCATACCATAGACTTGGTGAGCCAAAATGGGAGCAACTGGATCGGACATATCCTTTGCATGGCATTGAACCTAATGCAAAGGAAACTGTGCTTACTATGCATGGAGTCGCGCAAAAGTACGTTGAGAGTGTGACAATAGGCGGATAATCGTAGATTGTAATTTGAAACTTAACACCTTGATGAACTTAGGGCTTCAAAACAAGAAGCCCCATGATATGTTGTCCTTACATGAAAAAACTCCACAATGGAGGGATAACTACATGGGGCATAAACAGATTACATTTGAAGA
>NZ_JAOARI010000010.1 GCF_025210605.1 Halodesulfovibrio sp.
AAGGGCAGTCTCAATTGAGACTGCCCTTTTTTTATTTTTGAAGGCAATGTAAAAAACTCATTTTTGACAATTTTGTAAATATGACAATTTTATCCAAACAAAAACATCGCGTTTTTTACAAAATTGTTAAAAAGCAAAAGTGTCCAAATTGATCTTTTGTAAACAAAACAAGGCATTACATATTTTGGCACAGACTCTGCTATATCTTCAGTAAATTTGAAAAGCAGGAGGTTACTATGTCTGTGTGCAAAAGCACGTTGTCCCGAGTTGGGGCTATTGCGATTATGACAGCTGTTGCGCTTGGCGCAAGCGCTACGTTGGTACATGCTAAAGAAGAAGTGGTGTATCTTACACAAACAAACGCGAACATAGTATGGACTCTGCTCGCCGCTATGCTTGTGATGTTTATGCAGGCCGGATTTACATTGGTTGAATGTGGGTTAACCCGTTCAAAGAACGCTGGCAATATTCTGATGAAGAATATGCTTGATTTCGCCGTAGGTACCATGCTGTTCCTTATGATTGGCTACGGCTTAATGTTTGGCGGAGACTTTTTTGGATTGTTCGGAACTGACGGATTTTTCCTTTCCTTTATAGAAGGTCCATCTTCCGACCGTGATTTTGATATTACGTTCTGGTTCTTCCAGTCTGTTTTTGCTGCTACTGCGGCAACGATTGTATCAGGAAGTGTTGCAGAACGAACTAAGTTTCATGCGTACATTGTCATCAGTGTACTTGTAACAGGACTCATCTACCCGATTTCAGGGCATTGGGCGTGGGGCGGACTTACCGGGAATGCCGGATGGCTCGAATCATTAGGATTCGTAGACTTTGCCGGTTCAACAGTTGTGCATTCCCTTGGCGGCTGGCTGGCTCTGGCTGGCGCTATCGCTGTAGGACCTCGAATTGGTAAATACATGCCGGACAAAAAGCCTCGTGCGATCTTAGGGCACAACATGCCAATGGCAGGGCTTGGTGTATTTATCCTGTGGTTTGGCTGGTTCGGATTCAATGCCGGATCAACCACAATGGCTGACGGAAGCATTGGCTACATTGCACTCAACACGAGCTTAGCTGGTTGTGCTGGTATGATTACAGCCATGTGCACAGTATGGACTCGTTTCGGCAAGCCTGAAGCCTCTATGACCATGAACGGCATCCTTGCCGGACTGGTTGGTGTTACCGCAGGTTGTAGCGAGCTTTCACCATTCGGAGCTATCATTGTTGGCGGTATCTGCGGTTCAGCAGTTGTCATTGCAATTGAATTTATCGACTCTGTACTCTGCGTAGATGACCCTGTAGGCGCTATTTCTGTTCACGGTGTCTGCGGAGCCATAGGGACGCTTGCAGTAGGGCTGTTCGCCTCACCAGAGTTCGGTTCAGCAACTGGATTTTTCTATAACGGCGATCTTTCGTTATTTGGAGTACAGCTTGTTGGAGTCATCGTCTTTTTCGCATGGGCGTTCGGTGTAGGTACCGTTTGCTTTAAATTGGTCGATAAAGTCATTGGATTACGTGTAAGCCGCATAGAAGAAATTAAAGGACTGGATATTACGGAGCATGGCTCAGAAGCCTACAATGGATTCCAGATTTTCAGTGTCGAATAACCTGATCGGAGAAAAACAATGAAAAATGTCGTTGCTTTTATCAGACCGGAACGTCTCCCGCAGGTTAAGCAGGAGTTGTTCGCCAGAGAGCTTTTTGGATTGTCTGTAACCAACATTCTTGGCAGCGGACAGCAGAAAGGATTTACGGAAACCTACAGAGGCGTCACCAAAGAAGTAAACCTTCTCAAAAAGTTACGCATTGAACTTGTTGTTCAAGAAGAACGCCTTAATGATGCCATTGCTGCTATTGAATCTGGTGCCAAAACTGAAACAGAAGGCGACGGAATTATCTACTTCCAAAACATCCACGGAGTAAGGCGCATTCGCACTGGCGAAGAGCTATAATTCTACAGCAAAAAAGGGATTGAGATGTTCCAGACATACCTTCCAGAGCATCACTTCCCATAAAACTTGAATAAAAAAACGGCTTGTTCTGCACAGAACAAGCCGTTTTTAAAATTAACTCTGCCACTCGTTAATACTTCCCTATCCAACCCTGCGAAATGTACGGCAACACAAAACGATTGCGGTACATTACATCTTACGCAAGAAGATTGAGAATGCAGGTACCTACAGCAATACCGAATGCAGGTGGGTCAACGTGGCTGTCACCATGGTTCCAGAAGAGGCGAGCGCCCAATTCCTGAACAAGAGCACCACCAACGGCTGCGACTACGCACATGCCAAGGTTACCGAAGTTAACCCATGCAATACCAGCAAGAATTGCCTGACAATGCCACACAGGCACACGCTGTGCTGTGTCAGTACCAAGCTGCAATGAATAAAGAGAAATAGCTGCAACAGCCCAGCCGATTACAACCTGTGCTGTTACGGTTGCGCCAGAAGTGATGCCTGCTGCTTCTGCATAATTACCAATTGCCATTGCAACACCACCGAACACAAGTCCGATGCCGATAGCATACATAATCATGCGGGAGAATGGCAGCATCCACGGAACCCATGACAAGTTAGTGTCATCGGTACCGAACAGGCCAAACTTTTTAATTGATTCAGGATTACCAAACGGGCTCTGACGAAGGAAGAGTGCGCGAGATACGAATGCGCTGGTAAGAACGGTAAGAGCGACGGTATCCTGTCCAGTCATGAAAGATGCAAACCAAGTGTTACAAAGATGACCGAATACAGCGAAGATACCACCGACAAGCAGTACGTCCCAAGAAGTAGGCATTAATGATGCAATAATATCCTTAGCTCCACCTGTAGGATGATTTTTGCGAATGCCTTGTGCGTAGTTAGCAGCAGCAACGCCAGCTGCGAAACCACCAACGTGTGGGCCGAATACAGGACCAAATCCGATTACGGAGAACATGAAGTCTCCGCCGCCAGCTAAAGCAATCAGACAGCCTGAGAACACAAACAGACCACAAAGTATGAAGGACAACAACCCACCAAGAGCGCCGCCCAAAATTCCTCCACCAAAACAGACTAGTAACGTCGTTAAGCTTAACGGTTCCATTCTGCCTCCACTTTTTGTGCTCTCCCTCTCAGCTTATGTAACAAATCCCCCTGATATGTGGCAGGCAGGGGCATTAAAAGTACATCTAATTAGGCCGATACGAAGGATAACATAGTATAAATGAGATAACGATTTATCGCTTATACAAGCATAATCAATAAAATGCTACTCAAATCCATAACGTTTTAGCTTATTATGCAAAGTTGCTCTAGTAATTCCCAATTTTCTCGCGGTCTTACTTTTATTATATTCACACTCTTCAAGTGTAGCCATAATAGCTTTCCGCTCCAATTCATCGAGAGACATTCCTGTTAAAGCAGTGGATTGCGCAGGCAAAACAGGAGCCTCATTTTCCTTGGAAGAAAGAGATAACGGCAGTTCGCGGGTAGAGATGTACTCTCCCATGGTCATAATCACAGCTCGTTCAATAACATTTTCTAATTCACGCACATTTCCCGGCCAAGAATAGCGGATAAGTGTGTCCATAGCCTGCGGAGCAAGCCCTTTAATTGTTTTGCGGTTCTTGTTTGAATATTTTTTCATAAAGAACTCGGCAAGAAGCGGAATATCACTTTGCCGTTCACGCAATGCTGGCACACGCAACGCGATTACATTAAGGCGGTAATACAGATCTTCCCGAAACGAACCTTGTTCCACTTCTTCAGATAAATTTCTGTTTGTCGCGGCAATTACCCGTACATCAACTTTTTCCACAGTGTCGCTGCCAACGCGCTGAACTTCCCCCTGTTGTAAGGCTCGAAGGAGTTTAGGCTGCAAAGAAACCGGAATTTCACCTACTTCATCAAGGAAAAGCGTCCCTCCGTCAGCTTGAACAAACCGTCCTTCCCTGCGCCTGTCAGCACCAGTAAATGCTCCCCTCTCATGACCGAAAAGTTCAGATTCGAGCAAATGCTCGCTTAGTGCAGCGCAGTTAATGGCAACAAATGGCTTATCAGCACGATTACTGGAGCTATGGATAGCAGTGGCAACAAGCTCCTTGCCTGTGCCTGATTCACCCGCGATAAGAACCGATGCATCAGAAGGCGCTATTGTGCCGATCATTTGCCGCAGCTCTTGAATAACCTCGCTGTTTCCAACCATTCCCATGGTATTGGGTTCCAAGATACTCCGCAGCTCTTCGTTTTCTGTTACAAGGCGGGTGTGATCGAGCATACGTTCCAACGTAAGCTTCAGAACATCAAAATCCAGCGGCTTTGTAAGATAATCGTACGCACCTATTTTAAGCGCTTTAACAGCGGTATCTACCGATGAAAATGCCGTCATAATAAGAATAGGGATAGATGGATTGTACTTCTTAATAAGTTCAAGAGCGGTAATGCCGTCCATTTTCACCATGCGAATATCCATCAAAATAGAATCGTAGGATTTATCCCGCACCATTTCTACAGCTACATCACCATCATCAGCTTCGGCTACATCGTACCCCCAGCCTTTAATAACAGTCCTCAGCATGGAACGGTGCGCTAAATCATCATCTACTATCAATACTTGCGCGCTCATCAGGCATTTTCTCCTACCGGTGACACTGGAATTTCAATAATAAATCGAGCACCTGCATCTTCTTTCGAATCAACACGAATTGTGCCGCCGTGTGCTTCTATAATTTTAAGAACAATAGACAAGCCTAACCCTGTCCCTTGGCTCTTTGTGGTAAAATACGGTTCAAAAATGCGGACTGCATCCTCTTTGCTAACGCCTTTCCCTGTATCTGAAATGGCAAGGGTTACCAGCTGCTCAGTATGGGATAAATCCATTGTAAGCGTACCGCCTTCCGGCATAGCTTCAAGGCTGTTCAGACAAATATTCAAAATCGCCTGAGAAAGCCTGTCAGGATCAACAAACAAGCTTGGTACAGTCTCATCTGTCTGTATATCCAACGCCACGTTATGTGTCGCAGCATCTTGTTTAATTAGTCCGAAACAATGTTTCAGCAATGTATTTAAATCAGTATGGCTACGCCGCAAATCAGATGGTCGTGAAAGATTAATCAAATCAGTGATAACGCGGTTAAGGCGGTCAACCTCATGCACCATAATCTTAGCGGCTTCTCTGTCTTCAGAACCTTCATCAAAACGACTTCCAAAGTAGGTGGCATATCCTTTAATTGAACTTAGCGGATTACGTATTTCATGCGCAACACCCGCCGCAAGGGAACCTACAGCTGCCAGCTTTTCCTTTCGGCGAACCTCTGCTTCCAGTCTGCGAACTTCGCGCAGATCGCGCAATAAGTAGACATATCCAATTGAAGTTCCATCATCCAACCTTATAGCAGAACCACTCACGCCAACGGGGATGCTTTCACCCTGTTTCCCGAAACATTCCACTTCTACTTCTGAAAGTGCTTCGCCGCCAGTTAATTCAACCAGTCGTGCGACACATTCCGGTAACGCTTCAGAAGGCATTTTGCCCACAACACTGCTATCGACCACATTCAACTGTTCCAGTGCCACGTCATTAAGCATGGCAATGCGACCGTCATCGTCCGTAACAAGCAGCCCATCCGGCAGATTATACATTACTTCGTTAGCCAACGCTTCTGAACTCTGCATACGTTTACGTGACTGATGTGCTTTTTGCGACCATGTAAGCGCAAGGAAACCGGCAAGTCCAATCAGCAAGATAAACACTGCATTCACCAGCGCGTGTTCACGGTTAACTTTTTGTGCAGTGGCAAATGTTTCTTCATCCAGACCTATATAAATAACAGGAGCAGGCCCTTTAGGCGGAAACAACTTTCGCCTGAATCTATTTTCTTCAGCACCTAACTGCCGTCCCTCACGCATGTGCCGCATCATCCGGTGCATAGAACCGGTCATACTCTTATGTCTACCACCAGCAACAGGCGCAAACGGTCTGAAATCTTTGTATACAACAAAGGCTTTTTGCGTGCCCTGTTCCATAATACGCCATGACACATGTCTCCCAGGTCGCAGCTGGGCAAGTTGCTGTTCAGAAAATGCACGGGAACCGATTGCTTCAGGATTACTATGTGCTATAATAATCCCTCTAGCGTCTGTTGCCATAAGAAATAAGATACCGGACTGAGTAGACATTTCTTCGAGCATCGTCTGAATTCGGATAGCTCCCTCGCTGTGTCGCGCATCCGTACGGGTTCCCGCTTCCAGAGCTGCAATGATGGATGCCCCTTTTTCTTCATAAAATTTTTCCAGCTGGCGATTTTCCTGTTTAATCCCTCGAATGGTCATAAACGTAATAACCAGACCAAGGATGATAATACCACCGATAAGTAACCAGAGAGAGGCTCCAAAACGGGATTGCATTATCTTTTTCTTTCGAAAATTGGTCTCATTCATAACAGCCCTGTGTATTCTTTTTTTCCAGTGTAAAAAAAATGTACAACCTGCACAAAACATTCTGTCTATTTTTTTTACACCTAAATTCAGTTACATATTGCACAACAACACTGAATACTGAACAACTATTTGTTTTATTTACACTTAATTAAAAATTTTAAGTTTGGCACACGCGTTGCTTTAGAGAAACTAGCAAAACACGAACCATTACTTGATTTTTAAGCATAGGAGTCCGTTATGCGATTTAAAGCATTAAACATGTTTGTAGCGGCAATATGCCTCATGGCAGTTGCTACCACAGCAGCGCTGGCAACAGGGTCAACATGGAATGATCTTTCAAAAGAACAACAGCAAAAATACATGACCCTGCATGATGAATTTATCAAAGAGACTGCTTCTCTTCGTGATGCAATGTGGGCAAAACGAGTAGAACTCAACGCCCTTATGAACAATGAAAATATTGACGCAGATAAAGTTGCAGCTATTGCTCAAGAAATAAATAAACTCCGCGCAGAAATGCGTACTAAACGTGAGCAGTTTGCAGCTACAGTTAAATCAGAAATGGGCATTGAGCCGCTTGCCAACCCACACCGTGGTTCTGGCATGCGAGGGAATTGTCCGGCTGGAATGAAAAGCAATTGCCCTGCTGGCATGAAACGCGGTCATAAAGGCGGCTACGGTATGGGACATGGACACGGTGGTGGACATGGAATGCCATCCGATTGCGGCACAATGCATACACCTGCGCAGCAGTAGAAACTCTATAATTTCCTCATACACTCCGCAATTGTGTCACAACTCGTGGCAGCGAGTCCTTCACCTCGCGTGACACATTGCCTAGTCTACATTCTCTATTACCCTGAGGGTAATTTGAATAAAAGGGTAAAGGTACCCTTTCTCCCCCAGATGGAAAAGCCCTGCACATCTCCTCAAGTGCGGGGCTTTTCTGTTTGCATATCTTTATCTTTTATACCTTCCCGTAATCTCAAATCATTGAGGCACATCTATCCAGCAGTACAATAGTAATTGCACAAAATTACTAACCAGACACACTTTTGGGGAAGATATGCAAAAAAGGTCTACTAAATGGATACTAGCCGCTACCTTGCTTCCCATTGTTGTAGCCTTCGCCTTGCAGTACGAATCAGGCAGGACTTCCGGCACAATCTATGTCGATCAGGTCGAACGGCATCCTGTCACCTTCATTATCAACACGATTGATCCACAAAAAGTTCGGGCAACCTTCGCTCTAGCCAGCACGCTGTACAACAAAGGCATACAAACAACGATACTTTTGGAAGGAGCAGGGGTTACTCTGGTGCACTCCAGCTACGCTGATGAAGAAAAATACGAGGGAGAAATAATCGCCTGCCCTGTTTGCTTAAAAGCACACGGCATCCAGCCACACGAATTACCAGAGACTATTTCCGCTGCTATGTTGGATTCTTTTATAGGAATCCATGCAAATCAAAGCAACCAGATGGCAGAGCAGTAGGGCGGGGACAGCATGCAGCAACGACTACAGTATAGTGCAAAAATACTTTTTTTCGCAGCATACCTCATGAGCTGCTGTATGATCGCAACACCGGTATTTTCTGCAACTCCGCTTCCTTCAGAATTCTATTCACCACAGGACAGATCGGGCTTTGCCTACCTGAACCAAATGACATTTGTCATTCCTTCTGCCAATGCCTTACGTCAGGCTGCACGCACTCTTACTCTTGCAAACAAACGCCAGCGAGCAGGTATTCAGACCGTTATTCTTTTCCAAAGCACTTCCATAACACTTCCTATCCTGCGTGGTGTTCCACAAGGAAGACTGACAACGTACACAGGAGAAAACCCATGTGTGCAACCTCACAGCATGCCCAAGTGCCCGCCTACGGTATCTGACACGGTTCCGCCGCTCATTCCAGAAATAGCTATTCCCAACGCGGAAACCATCTATCTGCCGCTATTACGCCGACTGCTTCTGGAACACGCCTGTCTTGGAGGCAAAATAGTACTATGCCCATGCTGCAATCTGAAACCTTCGAGCAGAATTACATTCCTGCCCCAACAAATTCCGTATAACAAATTACAGCGGCTCAAGAAAAAAATGCAAATTAAGGAGGGATATTATTGAGGAAGGCTATTCATCTTCTTTGAACTGAAAAAGACCACCACGGCATATTGCGCCATTACCGAACTTTTCCCGCACGGCATCCAGTGCTCTATCTAACTGTTGCTGTTTTCGTGTAGCACGTACAACGCCTGTGCAGTCATGCCTCATATGATCGAGCATGTTCAATTGTTCCGCACCGGAATGGTTATAGTTGGAAAGTCCAAGCCCGACCAGGCGCACCGGCTTTGCAAGATCAATGGCATCCAGCAACTCAGCAGCAACCTGATAGATAATCTCTGTGGTATTGGTAGGGTCAGGTAACGTCTTGCTGCGGGTGAGTGATTGAAAATCGCAGTACTTAATCTTCAACGTAATAGTACGCCCCTTCAAGCCCTGCCTGCGTTGGTTTTGCCCTACCCTGTCAGCATGATGCAACAGCCATTTTTTCAGCAACGATTTATCAAGAGTATCTTTGTGTAGGGTGTTTTCTGCACTTTCAGATTTTGCTTCTGTAGAGGTTTCCACAGCCCTGTCGTCTATACCGCTGGAACGCTGCCAAAGAGCAATACCGCTTTTACCAAACCTGCGTTCCCAGAAGTCCTGTGAATATTCGAGCACCTGCCCACAGGTATTCACACCAAGTTCATCGAGTTTTACAACAAACTTTTTGCCCACACCGGGGATTTTTCGCACAGGCAATTCGTGTAGAAAACTGGCAACATCCTGTTCAGTAATGGCATACAACCCGTTGGGCTTATTGAAGTCAGACGCAATTTTGGCAAGAAATTTAACGGGAGCTATACCAATGGAGCATGTAAGCCCCACAGTATCGAAGATATGCTGCTTCATTGTTTGCGCCATTTCTACAGGAGAACCGAAGATATGTTCCGTTCCGGTGGCATCAATATACGCTTCATCGATAGAAGCTTTCTCAATGACTGGCGAGTATGAGTGGAGCACCTGCATAACTTTCTGCGAAAGCTCGCTATACCTCCCTCTTGTACTCCTTGTATAAATGGCATGCGGACACAACTTGCGTGCTTGAACAATAGGCATGGCAGAATGCACACCGTACTTTCGAGCTTCATACGATGCAGCGCACACAACACCACGTTCACCAGAACCACCCACAATAACGGGTTTCCCCCGCCATTCTGGATTATCCAGTTGCTCTACTGAAGCAAAAAAAGCGTCCATATCAAGGTGCATGATGCAGCGTTTCATACACAACATATAACAGAATGCCACACAGGACTGAAGCGCAATCAACATGCAAGTGCCTTCTGTGCACAATCCATAAAAGCCCATTATAATTCAGTATGATAGAAAAATATCATTTTTCACTTTTCTTTTATATAAAGTTAGCATATCTTCTGACGGTTTAAACAATGCCCCATAGCGTGGGGCTTTTCTGTGTCCAACTTACGACCCCTGCCACGCAGGGAAACAGGTGTGCATATGGCTCTAACAGCTTCCTGCTTTGGTATTATTCCCGCCAGATACGATTCCACCCGTTTTCCCGGAAAGCCGCTTGCGCTTATTGAAGGCAAGCCTATGTTCTGGCACGTATATCAACGCGCCTGTTCATGTCCGGAATTCGATAAGGTTGTACTGGCTACTGACGACGAGCGCATTGCACGCGTCGCTCGTGAACTCAATGTAGAATATGTCATGACCCGCAATGACCACCCTAGCGGTACAGACAGAGTTTACGAAGCTGCATGCCTGCTCGGTGCCGGTGAAGATGCTGTTATTGTGAACATCCAAGGCGACGAACCAGCACTTAATCCAATAATGCTCACCGAACTTGTTACGCCGTTTCTTACAGATGGAAACGTGCAGGTAGCGACACTTGCTCACCACATAAGCCCTGAAGAGGCTGCCAGCCCTGATAAAGTTAAAATCGTACAGGCAAACAATGGTGACGCACTGTATTTCTCTCGCTCCCTTGTACCATTCTACAGAGACGGTGAAGAACCAAAGGGATATCTTGGGCATATTGGTTTATACGCATTCCGTTTCGGAGTTTTAAAGCAGTTCACAAAGTGGGAACAGTCCAGCTTGGAACGTATAGAACGACTTGAGCAACTGCGTCTTTTAGAGAATAATGTTCCTATCAGAGTTGTATGCACAGAGCATAAAACACACGGTGTGGATCGTCCTGAAGATATAGACGTAATTTTAAAACTTTTACGGGAGAACGCCTGATGAAAGCCATTTTGGCACTTGAAGACGGCTTTGTACTTGAGGGTCGCTCATTCACCGGACCCGGTGAAACTGGCGGAGAGGTCATCTTCAACACTGGTATGACCGGATATCAGGAAATTTTGACAGACCCTTCCTACGCTGGACAGATGGTATGCATGACATACCCGCTTATTGGTAACTACGGCGTAACTGAAGAGGATATTGAGTCAGGCGGAGTTCACGCTGCGGCACTTATCGTCAAAGAATGCTGTAAAGTTCCTTCTAACTGGCGTTCCGTTGCGTCCCTGCCGGATTATCTTAAACGCTGTGGTGTACTTGGTATTGAAGGTATCGATACACGGGCACTTACAAGCCACATTCGTAAGAATGGTGCCATGCGTGCAATAATATCTACTGAAGAGCTTGATGTAGAAAAATTAGTTGCCAAAGCAAAAGCACTGCCTTCCATGGAAGGACTCAATCTTGTAAAAGATGTTGCTCCTACACATGTATATCGCTGGGATGGAGTTCGTCCTCAAAATGTTGGTCTTGTAGACGGCGTGTACAGTTGGACAGGTAAAGGTCCGAAGGTTGTTGTGTACGACTTCGGCATTAAATGGAATATTTTGCGATTATTGCATGAACAGGGGCTTGACTTACTAGTTGTTCCTCCGTCATTTACAGCAGAGCAGGTTGCATTAACTGGTGCCGATGCAGTCTTTTTATCCAACGGCCCTGGTGACCCTGCCACACTTAAAGATGAAATCACCGAAATTACTAAGCTTTGCGACATGATGCCTGTTGGCGGTATATGCCTTGGTCATCAGCTGCTCGGTCATGCACTGGGTGGTACAACATCCAAGCTTAAATTCGGACATCATGGCTGTAATCATCCTGTTAAAGATTTGACAACAGGGCGCATTGAGATTTCTTCACAGAACCACGGATTCTGTGTTGAACTGGATAGTGACGACGTAGAAATAACGCATATCAACCTTAACGATAATACCGTTGAAGGCATTGCACACAAAACTAAAAAAGTTATTTCTGTTCAGCACCATCCGGAAGCTTGTCCGGGACCTAACGACAGTCACTACTTCTTTAAAAGATTTAGCGACATGGTCAGTGAAGGTCTCAGCAAGTAAGTTCTTTATGCTTCCCAAAGGGGATTTGAATGTCTGCTGAACTGACTAGAGCTCGTACCCAGCTAAGCAACGTTCGTACTTATTTAAAGCAAGATAAAATTCAGATGGCAGCTCAAGCGCTGCACGATGGATTAATTGCTTTTTTAAAGCATCCACTCATGAAGGCTGAAAAGCAGGAATTTGTGCGTTTGCTTGAAGACAGTACTATGTATTTGTCGGCTGCACCGAAGCTTAATGAGATATTTCCTATCGCTCTTACCTACAAAGAGGGTGAGGAGCGCCAGCTTTTAGAAACAGTTAAGGGATTGCTTGCAGAGCTTCAAAAAAATGTAGCTGATGAAGCACAACAAATGCTGGAAGCGCTGGAAAGACAGAAGCAAGAAGAGCTGGAAAAAGGTCAGCATCTGCTTGATTCCGGTCAAAATGAGAGCGCAGTTGCAGTGTTCAACGCTCTGCTGAATAGATTTTCAGAAGATGCGGAACTCAAGAGTGATATCGCTGAACGCTATATCCGTGCCGGAATGTTCAGCGAAGCATATACCAGACTGGCTGAAGCAATTGAACTGTCTCCGGAAAACATCCGCTACTACAACAGTATCGGCATGGCGCTTCGCAAACTGGGCAAATTCAACGTAGCAGAAAAGTACTTTGCTAAGGCTGTGAAAGTTGCAGGAAAAGACCCGCATCTATTCTTTAACCTTGGTCGCGTCTATGTAGACTGGGAGAAATGGGATAAATGCGCAAAATCTGCACTCATGGCACTGAAACTTGACCCAGACTTTAAAGAAGCAGAAAAAATGCTGGCGTTTGCCAAAAAACGCCTTGCGTAGAACGTGAGCTGTGCAAACTGAAAAAGAAAAAACAACTCAGTAACATACTGTAACAGCTATTTTTTTCTTACAAATAAGTACAGATACGAAAGATCAAGAGCAGATAGGTAACACTATCTGCTCTTTTTTTATGCATTGCCCAAGACAACTTTTCTAAATTTTATTTCTTCTATTGACTTTTCGCCGAATCTAACCAAAAGAGCATGTATGAAAAAAAGTTTGATTTTCTAATTATTCTATTTGTGCAAAAAAACACAAAGTTGCATCTTAAATAATATTTGGTCATAAATTCAAACTATTATGCTTGCAAAATTTCGAACGAACCCGACGCCTCCCCGCTAATTTCATCTTTTTTTTTCTATAATACACGCAGATTTGAAATTGAGCGATTTATCAATAAACTTGTATATCAGTGGGTTATTTCTGCTTCATTCTAAACACAGGGTGATTGACATATTTTTCACATTCTTTTACCCAAAAAAAACGGAACACATTTGATTAGAGGTCAACGTAAGTTATGCGAGGAAAAAATGCTGAAAAACGTTACTAGACTTTTCACGATGCTATCCCTCTGGGTTAGCGCAGCAGTATTTGTATCTCCAGTAGGTGCATTTGCTGCGGAAGCTGTTGCTGCCAGCCCTGCTGCCGGTGGTGATGCACATGCATGGTGGTTTTGGCCACTGATTTTGTTGGTTTTCTGTTTTGTGCTTGGTGTAATTGCAGTTCTTGCCGGTGTAGGTGGTGGCGTATTGTACGTACCGCTGGTTTCCGGCTTCTTCCCGTTCCATATTGACTTTGTACGTGGTGCAGGTCTTATGGTAGCACTTGCCGGTGCGCTTGCTGCGGGTCCTGGATTGCTGAAACGTAACCTTGCCAGTCTCCGTCTAGCCCTGCCTATGGCTCTTATTGCGTCCGCCTGTGCGGTGGTCGGCGCTATGCTTGGTTTATACCTTTCACAGCTCGACCCACGCTACGTACAGACTGCTCTTGGTGCGACAATTATGGGTATTTCTATTCTGCTGCTCTGTTCCAAGAACTCAGAATACCCGGTTGTAACCAAACAGGATGCAATCAGCCACGCTCTTGGTATCGAAGGTCTTTATCAGGATCAGGCTACAGGTAAAGAATTTGAATGGAAAACTCACCGCACCTTCACCGGTCTGCTGCTGTTTGTCGTAATCGGCATTATGGCAGGTATGTTCGGTCTTGGCGCTGGCTGGGCTAACATCCCTGTTCTTAACCTTCTCATGGGTGCTCCATTAAAAGTTTCAGTAGCAACATCCAAGTTCCTGCTTTCCATCACAGATACATCTGCTGCATGGGTATACATGAACCAGGGTGCTGTTATTCCACTGATCGCTATTCCTTCCATTATCGGTCTTATGCTCGGCTCTCTCGTAGGCGTACGCCTGCTTGCAGTAGCAAAAGCATCTTTCATCCGTTACATGGTTATCGGCGTTCTCTTCTTTGCTGGCTTCAAGGCGCTTGATAAAGGTCTTGGACTCGGTATTATGGGTTAAGGGAGGCAAGTTATGACAAAAGAAAACGTATGCGTAACAACTCCGGAACAAATGCGTTATGCAATTATTCTGGAACGTGGTGCTTACCTCGGTATCGTAATCATGCTTATTACCTATGCTATCTACGCATTAGGTATCCTTACTCCGCATGTTCCAATCGAAGTAGTTACTCAAAACTGGCATCTTGGTGTTAATGAATATCTGAAAGTAACGAACAGTCCTACAGGCTGGGACTGGTTGGCACTTATCGGAACCGGTGACTTCATCAACTTCATCGGCCTTGCGCTGCTCGCAGTTATGACTATCATCTGCTACGCAACGCTCATTATGCCATATTACCGCTGTGGTGATTACATCTACCTTGCAATCGTTATAGCAGAAATTGCAGTTCTCACACTCGCAGCTTCCGGCATCCTCGGAAGTGGCGGACACTAGCCTGCTACGGTTTTATAAAAAGACGAAGCCCCTGATCGCTACAGATCAGGGGCTTTTTTTATTGATAATGCTCAGTCGGGAGACGCTAAATGTAACCCTACTTACTGTCTGTATTTTTTTACAGGTTAAGAGAAGTCTAAGCAGTGCTGCCGCATACGCGTCAGGATGCCTTCGGCGAGGGGGCGCTGCCCTCCACCCGCAAGGGGGAGCCCCCCATGACCGACGATTAGACGATCACTTATTTCTCTTTATACCTTGGAACGCCAAGCCTTTCGCCAAGCCTTTCGCCAAGCCTTTCGCCAAGCCTTTCGCCAAGCC